>CAYSYY010000440.1:0-296 GCA_964435265.1 uncultured Gemmatimonadota bacterium | reverse complement strand
CGATCCATCCTCTGTCATGGAAGGGATGGCAGGTGAAGGAGACCTTGATCCACGATCTCTTCACGGGAGCCGCGCAGTTCTGGAAGTCAGCTCCCTGGCTCCTGTTCGATGTTGACGAGCCCCTGCAGATCGTCTTTCCGGAAGGCCGTATCCGATATGCCCAGGTGATGGGACTGCATGGTATCGAGGAAGGGCTGAGTCTCTACGACGGATTCGAAGACATCGTCATCCAACTCGAGAATCTCGATCAACCGGAGGTGTGGGTTTCCGGTCTGAAGGGTGAAGTGGTCACAATG
>CAYSYY010000439.1:0-3700 GCA_964435265.1 uncultured Gemmatimonadota bacterium | reverse complement strand
ATTCTGAGGTGCTAGGTTAATTTTCCCATACACGGGGATTGCCGACGCGATCACGGCACTGAGGCCTATGACTCTGTGAACAGGTGTTCTCATTGTCCACCTATACGGGATGATGTCGGTCTTTCATGGATATCGCAATCCCCGGACGAGCGGCCGGAGGGTATAGACGATGAAATCGGTTTCTCCTGTTTCTTCGTTCCCCTGGATCGTCAGCACACACCCCTGGCAGATCGACACCTTGCTGTCGGGGAGTTCGGTTCTGCCGATGTATTCTCCAGCGGGATTGAGGATCCGATAGCCGCGGAGTCCGGTCCGCTCCGCCATCATCGGATACTGGTAGAGATCCTCGAGCCAGATGTATGCCAGGTCATCGACATAGACATCATCCCAGAAGGCTTTGTACTCGGCGAACTCGGCATGTTCCTTCTGCGCTTCAGTGTTTTCGCGGGCGACCGGATTCGGGGCGGTTTCAATGACTTCCTGGAGGTGGCGGAAGACCTGCCGCCGATCCTCCTCGGTCACCGGCTCACGCTCCAGCGCCAGCCTGATAATACGGCGCAGGTTTCCGGTGAGGTCGTACCAGCGAAGTTCTGGGTGAGCCGAATCGTGACCCAGGATCCCGAGATCGGGATGATACTCAATATCAGCCTGGGGGCCGTAGTAGCGGCTGCGTCCCACCCGCATGAGAATCACTCCCGATGCAGTTTGCAGGGGAGCAGGTTGGTCGTTCGAAGCTGAAGGCCCGATCGCCAGAGTATCGCCGTCAGGCGTCATGATGAGGGAAGCAAAGGTCACG
The DNA here is from genome assembly GCA_964435265.1 of uncultured Gemmatimonadota bacterium. GTDB lineage: Bacteria > Blakebacterota > Blakebacteria > Blakebacterales > Blakebacteraceae > CAYSYY01. Next base: position 2,904 of record CAYSYY010000439.1, on the reverse strand, counting down.
GTCGACGGTTCCGAGGCGTGACGCTCGGTGGCTCTCGTCTTGACGACCAGCAGTTGATCGGGGGTGAGGTTCAGGTCAGCGATGCCTGTGTGAATCGTTGGATACGGGAACAGCCTGACCAGGGTGCCGTCGGTTCGCCATAGTGACAGTCGGTGCAGAACACTGTCGTAGATGACCAGGTTTCCATCCCGGATCCAGCGAAGCCGGGGGTACTCGAATTCACCCGGTCCCTGTCCCTGGCGGCCGATTGTATGGAGGAACCGGCCCTGTTCATCGTAGACCACGAGGCGACTGGTACTCCTGTCCAGAACATAGTACCTGCCGTCATCCGCAAGACGGTAATCAGACACCCGAGTGAGGAGAGATTCCGGTCTGTTCTCGTCCTGTTCGAGTCGCACCTTCTCGACCAGCTCGAACAGTGGTTTATCGTACTTCGGCGCTCCGGCGTTCTCGGCGACTGTCACCCCGTTCTCAGTATCAATGTGAAAGACGTGTGGGGCACCTCCTTCGTCCTTCACGGTGCAGGTACAGAGACAGACAATGATGATGAGAGAGCCTACGGATGCACGATACATTGGATAGCACCTCCTGTGAGCAGCCCGATGCTCAGGGATAGGAGAATCCGGCGACCTCCGAGCGGATCCGGTAGACGATCAGGTGGTTCTCTCCGGTTTCCGGGTTGGAGGTGATGGCCATGATCCGACCGCGGTGGATTCCTCCTCTCTGAGGGAGGCGGGTGTTCCCGAGGTACTCGCCTTCCGGGCTCAATACCATGCTGAGGCCCCCCCCGCCGGCCGCCTCGCGTTCGCTCTCCGGTTCCGATACCGACAGCCAGATATAGCCGTACTCATCCACCCCCGCACCCCCCCAATATGGCCACTGTTCGGGGAAATAGGTCGCTTCCTTCATGGATTTCAAGGTCTCGGCCGACTGAGCGGAGGCCGCCGCAATACGCTCGTCGTAGGAATCGAGAATGGCGGCCCGGTCCTCCGCCGTCACCGGTCGGGCTTCGATCTCGAAGCGGATCCTGCGGAGCAGGGTGCCGTCGAGGCGGTATAGGAGCAGTTCCGGAACATCTCCCGGACTGATCAGGATCCCCCAGGCAGGCTCGAAATCGATCGATGGCAGCGTGGCGTGTGGGATAGGTACGCCCAATGCCCGCACGCCCCGTATAACTCCCCAGGTCTGGAGCATGTGCTGGGGGGTCGACATCTGCCAGGTCACCTCTCGATCAGGATTCAGAACGGCAACAATCCTGTGCACGAGCGTGAATTCCCCGGTCATCTCATTCTGCTGACTCTCGAGTACTATTTCGTCGTCGTCAGTCAGCCTGGCGCTCGCCAGGAAATTGAGGTGGAGATCATGTGCGATCTGATTCAGGGACGTGACATCGATCAGGGTCCCATCGCTACGGAACCGGGTGATCCGATTGCTCCTGTTGTCGAAAACCTGAACGACGCCCTGGTTCACGTAGACATGTCCGACGCCCTGGAACTCTCCGGGTCCTTCGCCCGATCGGCCGATGATGCGGCTGAAATTCCCTTCGCGATCGAATACTGTAACGTGGTTGTTCCTCATGTCCATCACGTAGAAGAAGTCGTCGTCACCCTGGACGAAGGAGACAGGCCTGATCAGCAGGGATTCTTCGATCTCGGGATCTTCTTTGAGTCTGAGAACCTCTTCGAAGCTGAACAGCGGTTCCGCATACCTCGGGATCGCGTTGCTGGTGGCGGTCACCACACCGTCGATCGTCTCGACGTCGAACCGGTGCCCGGGATCAACGGAGCGGGAGGTGCAGGCGGCAAGGATCAGAGAGAAGATAACCGGGAGGCAGGTGACGGACCGTCTCATACAGCCCCTCCATTCCTGTGGCGGGAATCGGCTTCGAAGTCCGGCATAGGAGATACGGCTTCACAGTCGGTATTCAATGAGAAGACGGAGAGTGCCGGCGGGTGTTTAGCTCGATCATGATATCGATAAGGTACCAAGACTTATCGTACAATGAGCTTTCTGATCTGGGGATCAGCTTTGACGGCGCCCCAACATTCTCCTTTGATCTCCGTCACCCCGTTCAGGAAACCGCTGCCCCATCCACATCGGCGGCTCAATGTGACTGTTCCTATCTCAATGCCGCCAGAACCTGATCCGGAGAGAATGCCCTGCCCTCTCTGAACTCTCGGGCAGTTCCTTTCTGCCATATGCCGAGGTACAGCGCGCGGCCTTCGGTGAGCGGGGATCTCTCACTTTTTTCAACCAGCTGTTGAAGGTCACTTTTTTTCGCCCTGGATTCTGTCCATTTCACCTCCCCCAGAAGCAGGGCTGCCCCGTCGATACTCTCAGCCACCACATCGATCTCCATCGGGCGGCGATCACTGCCTGCGCCCCACCACCGGCTGGCAGGTTTCCATTGCTTTTCGAAGTACTCCGCTCTGGCAACACTGGCCCGGACAAGCTCCTCCCACACGCCGGAAGTGTGATAGGGCAGGTCCTGAAGCACCTTCTTCAGGACCTCCTGGTGCTGTCCGGCTTCCAGACGGGACCTCTCTGGTTCTACAAAGCGAAACCAGAAGCGGAGGAAGGGATCCCGGATCTGATAGAAGGTGCGCTTGGTGCTCCTCTGACTGGTTCCGAAAGGTCTGTCCCGCCGTATGAGTTCCAGATCCAGGAGTCGGGCGAGAGGGCGGGAAAGATCGGTCACAGGTTTCTCCAGGCGGGAGGCGAGTTCGGAAGGACGATGGCATCCCCGTCCGATCAGGGTCAGCAGAGAAGCCGCCTGGACGACATCTCTCAGATCATTGAACAACAGCGCTGCCGGTTCCTCATGTAGAACTCCCAGAGGATTCAGGATCAGGGACGCGATCGCATCATTCAGAGCCGGGTAGTCCGCTGCCAATTCCCAGTAAC
>CAYSYY010000438.1:0-3702 GCA_964435265.1 uncultured Gemmatimonadota bacterium | reverse complement strand
CAACGCCCATCCATCCGTGCATTCCGACGGTGACGCGGATCATATCAGCTGTGAGGAGATGTGGGACCGCATCCTGGCAGCCCAGGCTAAGGAGGCTGCGGAGGATGAGTCGGTCCGTCTCCTCTACGCCGTGGGCACCGATGACGCCCACAACTACTGGACCGACGATCCCGGGCGGGCCATCCCGGGGCGGGCCTGGGTCGTGGTGCGGGCCCCCGAACTCACTTCCCGGGCCCTGCGCGCGGCCTACAACCGGGGTGATTACTACGTATCGACCGGCGTTGAACTCAGCTCTCTTCGGGTAACGAACCGGAAACTGAGCCTAAGGATCGCCGGAGAAGAGGGCATTGGATACACCGTCCGTTTCATCGGCGCCAGGCCCGACAGCACCGGTCCTGCCGTATCCACGGTCCTGCTCGAAACCCGGCAGAACCCCGCCGTGTACCGCTTCGCCGGGGATGAGCTCTACGTTCGCGCCACGATCCTGTCGACCAGGCCGCACCCGTTTCCCAATACCCCGGGTGAGGTCGAGCGGGCCTGGATCCAGCCGGTACGGCCCCGGTCACGCTGAGACACGGCTGCTCGACGGTTCCGGATCTGCCGGTCGAGAGCACCTTCCACTCTGTAAACAGCCGTCCTGGCACCGGCGTCATGCCTGCGGGGAGTGGCGAGAGACTGCAGAAGACCGGTATCGAGGCTGATGAACCGTCTCCTGAGCCCCGCCGCTCTCCGGCCGACCGCCTGTGCCGTTTCCCTGCTCATCTTCCTGTTCATCTCCGCCTGTGTGGAACAGCCGCTCGAAACACAGAAGGCCGAGTTAAGCGTTTTCGTGGGCGACACCGATGGCCGGGCTCTGGCCGGGGTGGAGATCCGCGCTCCCGTCCGGCTGTCCAACGTCACCGGGAAGTCGGCGGATTTCACCGCTGGCTGGACCGACAGCGCGGGTCGCGCCGTCCTGCCGGGGCGGATCCGCGGGAAACCGGCCTGGTTCCTGAAAGAAGGCTATACCATCGGGCATCGCGCAACCATTGCCGCAGACACCGTCCGGCTCGTCCGCACACCGGCCTCCGCGCAGCCGATCGGAAGGGTCGTCGGGGAAGCGATCGGCTTCCGGGACGGACTGCTGACGACGGTCGGGTACGGCGGCGGGTACTATTCCTACGCCTACACCGACACGACCGTGAACCTGCTCTCGACGCGGTCGTTCCCGTACCATATGCGATACTGGCGGATCGATGCCGACACTCTCTGGTTCTCGGTCCCCGAGGGCAGTATCCATGCGTTCGACATCAGCGATCCCGGCAATCCGGTAGCAGTCAGAAACATAGTGGTCGGCGGTCCGATCGGACCGTTCCTCGTCACCCCCGAGCTTGTCATCACCGCGAACATGAATGTCGACGGCAGTGACAAAGAACCCGTGCGGATTTTCATGCGGTCGGGGTGGGATTACCTTTGTGACGCCCATCAGGTTGGGAACCTGCCGAACATCTGCGGCGTGAGCGACATGATGCTGATCGGTGATTCCCTGCTCCTGCTGGGGTATGAGCGCGATGAAAGGTGGGGAGGCGTCCACGTCGTGGATATCTCTGACCCCTCGCAGCCGGCCCCCAGACCGGGCTACCGGCCGGCCGGCGCTGTCAATATCGCCGCCAGCAGCTTCCATGATCCGTGGGCCGTGCTGGTTCCCTACTTCACCTCCGATCCCGGATCGCTCTCTTACGATGTCCTCGATGTCTCCGATCCGGCCGCCATCCGTTCCCTGGGCGTGCGGCCGGTACCGCTGAGCGTCAACCGGGTGGTGGGACCCGATCTCGTGATCGCCGCCGGCGAGGGGTGCCTGCGGGGCTATACCGCGATCCTGCAGGGTGATCTGCTCGGCGGACTCGCCACGACCGCGGTCATTAAGGACACCCCGATATGGCTCGCAGAAGGGTACGCGCCGCCCTTTTTCCTGATCAACGGTACGCTCCGGCACCTGCACGATTGAATCCCGAAAGCTGAACGCCGTATGCTCTTGATCGTCCTTTCGGATGAGGGGAGCTATCTGGTGACTCCTATGAGAACGTTTCTGACAAGTCTGCTGATCCTCGCTCTGGGCATATCGGGCTGCGGCCGGGAGGGGGATGGCGGGCACCGCTTCCGGGTGCGCACCATCGACGGCCTCCCCACGGCCGAAACGACCGGCGGTCCGAAGTACGCGGATGAACTTTTCGAACTCGAGGAACTGCTAGTCCTGCAACAGGATCCGGAGACACCGGAGTCGCTGCTCTACCGGTCCGGCATGTTCGTGCGGGCATCCGATGGGCGGTTCTACGTCGCTGACGCGGGAGCCCACTGTATCGCCGTCTACGATCAGGCGGGAAGCTATCTCTTCAGTTTCGGGCAGCAGGGATACGGCCCCGGCGATTTCGCCGGCCTGAGCTGGCTGAATCTCGTCGGGGGGGAACTCCACGCCTATGATCCGGATAACTGGCGGGTATCCCGTTTCTCCTTCGACGGACATCTCATCGGGATCGTCTCCTCGCCGCTCTCCATCGATCCGGTCCAGGGATTGTTTTTCCGGATGCATCTGACCGCCGATGGCCGTCCGGTGGTGATCGTGCAGCAGGACGATTACCGCCCCGATGCCCAGTGGCAGCGCAAGCGGGGATTCTTCTGTTCCGTCGGGGGTGACACGCTGCTCAGTGCCCAGACCGCATGGGTTCGCCGGGCTAAGATCGTCCCCTACGGGAATGAGCAGTACACCACGGTTTTCACCGTGTACGGGGCTACTCCCGTGGTGGTTTTCAGCCCTCATCATGGATTCGTCTGCGGAACGGGATTGACGCCGGAACTCGAATGCACGGCTCTGGACGGCAGCCGCCGACGCATCCGGTTCGAGGCCGAGCAACGGCCGGTGACGGCCGAGGAACGGGCCCGGACCCGGCACCGCTACGACGAGCGCATCGCCGAGGCCGAAGGGGTGCGCCAGGCAGCACTGCGCGCCGAGAAGGCCGCCCTGGAGTGGCCCGAGTACCGGCCCTTCTGGAGCACCTTCGAGGTTGATGAGCAGGGCTATATCTGGCTGCAGGTCTATGAGAGTTATTCCGAACAGGAGGCTGCGGGGGGGCCGCTGTACCGGATTTTGAGTCCCGAAGGTGAGCATCTCGGGATCGTACGCCTGCCCTTCCACAACGGGGCGAAAGGGATCAATGGAGGGTATCTGACCATCATCCGCCGCGTGCCGGAGACCGGCGAGAACCCGCCGACCGTCTACCGCCTGCGCCCGGCGGTGAGCGGATTTGAGTATCCCTGACAGACGATCCCGGCGATGATCACGGTTCCATTCGATCCCTTCGGCTGATAGAATGGATGCGGATAAACACTTATGCGCACCGTAAACCGATTAATCGGAGACGGTTCCCGGATCCGGCTGACTTATAACGCACCAAGATCACGCTCCCGCCCGAACAGCCGGCCGCGTCTCCCCAGCCTCAGGGGGGAAACATGCCATCACGCCGCCTGCCAGGGATCATTACCGGCCTGAGCCTGTCGGCCGCCATTGCACTCACACTCACTGCCATCCTCGCTCCGGTACCTACCGACGCGCAGCAGACGACCGAAGAGGAGGTCGAGTTCTATCGCACCGTCATGACCATGACCCGGAGCGCCGAACCGTCCGAGGTCATCGCGAAATGCGCGGAATTCCTCGAGAAGTACCCT
>CAYSYY010000437.1:0-3728 GCA_964435265.1 uncultured Gemmatimonadota bacterium | reverse complement strand
GGTCTGGCCGTTGGTGTCGGGATATTCCTCCTGCAGGCGGGCGGCGATCACGCGCAGATCGGCCTCGGCTTCCATCGGCGACATACCGGGCTTGAGACGGCCGAGGGCGGCCCAGGTGTGCCAGCCGCGCCGCTCGGTCCGCGACACTTCGATCGGGATGAAGAGGGTGACCGGTTCGGCCGAACCCCACGGGCTGGGGACCTCGAATTCAGGCCCCAGAATGCCCACGACCTGATAGCTCGCCCGGTTCAGGGTGATCCACGAACCGATCAGTTCGGGATCGCCGCCGCAGGTCTCCTGCCAGTACTCGTACCCGAGAATCGCGACCTTGTTGCGGTCGGGGAGTTCGTCGTCGTCGGTGAAGAGCCGCCCGTGCAGGGGGGGCAGATCGAGGGCGCGCAGCATGCCGGCGGTCGCGACCACGGCGCAGATACGCTGCGGCTGCTCGTCGACCAGGGTATTGAACCAGCGGAAGCCGTAGATCCCGAATTCCTCGAAACTGGTGTTGTTGTCCCTCATCTCGAAGTAATCGGGGCCGGTGAAGGGCTGGTAGCCGCGGCTGCCGGTCTCGGTTTCCCAGACGGCCACGATCCGGTCGGGCTCGGGATAGGGAAGCGGGCGCAGGACGAGGCCCTTGAGCATGCTGAAAATGGCCACGTTGGCGCCGATCCCGATGGCCAGGATGAGTACCGCGATGATCGTGAAGCCGGGGGAGGAACGCAGCGTGCGGACCGCGTACTGCGCATCCAGCCGGAGCTGGTCGAAGAAACGGGACCGGAATTTCCGGCGATCGGCCGCGGTGACGATCCGGCGCGACTCCCGCCCGATCCGCTCGGGATCGCCGAAGCGGCGCCGGGCTTCGGTATAGGCGTCGTCACGGTCCCATCCCTGGTTCATCAGATCCTCGGCCATCAGGTCGATGGTCGCGCTGATCTCTTTCTCGACCGCCTTCTCGACCGGGAGCCCCTGGGCATCGGGGCGCCGGCCGCTGATGTAGCCGCTGCGTTTCCATCCCTCGCGCGCCACCATGCTCAGACCTCCGCCGCTTTGAGAACGCTGTACATGGCCGCCACATAGCGGTCCCAGCTCTCGGCCTGCTGCTCGAGCTGCTCCCGCCCTTCGGCTGTGAGGTCGTAGAACCGGACCTCCCGGCCGGTGGCGGACTCGCGCCACTCGGCCGAGAGCCACCCCCTGGCTTCGAGCCGCAGCAGGGCCTGGTAGAGGGCCCCGTATTCGATATCGATGGCCTCGTCGGTCTGCTGCCTGACCCACTTGGCGAGCTCGTAGCCGTGCAGGGGTCCGAGGCTCAGGGTCTTGAGGATGAGCAGGTCGAGGGTGCCTTTGAGAAGGGTCAGGGAATCTTTGCTCATATTCCGTCTCCCGCGTGCCGGTACGGCGTGCCCCGGGTTGACTATCGGGTCCGGGACGGCGATCACGCTCCGGCTGTCGCGCACGGATCAGTGATCACGCCCGGGACGGCGATCACCACGATCATCTCAGACTCTCATATATAAGAGTCTCATATATGTACGCAAGCCCGGCTTCAAGGTTTCAGCAGGGAGCGGGAGAGAGTGGGCGAGGGCGAGCGCGAGCGAACAGGTGGGCGCGGATCCCGGTTCAGGATCCGGGACTCTGTTACGCCATCACGCCCGCAGGTCTGGGCCGAGGCACCGCCGTCGTATCGACCCAGCGGATTCAGGGGAACCGGTCGCGGCGGGCGAGAACGAACCGGTCGAGGAGATCGCCGGTCACCGAACGGGCTTCCAGGGTGAGGACCGAATCGCTCACGGTCAGGGCGCACCAGGAGTAGACGGAGTCGACCGCGACCGCGAGCAGCTCGTCGAAGTAGGGGGCGTTGTCCTCATCCCGGCCCACCCGGTAGCGCCCCGCCCCGCCGGCGGCGGAGATGATCTGCACCGGGCCATCCGCTGCGACCGAGGCGAAGGGGGGCTCGCTCTGCGGCCGCAGCGGCCGGGAGCGGGCGTAGTAGTGGGCGTGGCCGTTGATGACCAGATCCACCCCGTATTCATAGAGCAGCGGCCACCATTCATCACGGCTGTAGGCGTGCATCGGTTTCGAACCGAAGGGGAAGCTCACCTGATGCCACGCCGCGATCACCCAGGGACGGGTATTCCCTTCCAGCCAGCGGCGCAGGGAATCGGTCTGGACCGGGGTGAACGCGCCCGGATTGGCGTCGAGCACGATCAGGCGCACGGGCCCGCGATCGACGACATAGAAGGTGCCGTTGCCCGGCAGCCACGGCAGGTTCCGGTGCCAGTGGGAGTAGTCTTCTTCATCCCCGACGATGTCGTGGTTGCCCGGCACCGCCAGGTAGAGGGGGGATCCGGACGAGAGATCGAACACCCGCCCGATCGTCCGCAGGAAGCGGTTCCAGGAGGGCTGCCAGAACCCGACCGGCACCAGGTCCCCGGTGTTCAGGATGAGGTCGGGATCGAAGGCCGCGATCTCGTGCAGGATCCGTTCGTGGATGGCGTTATGGCCCTTTGGATCTCCGTAGACGGCCAGGGTGACCTCACCCGCCGTCTGAGCATCGACCCTCCCGGTGGCCGGCAGAACAAGGAGGAGGACGAGGAGGGTAAGAAGGAGGGTGCGGGTGAGCCTTTTCCGTGAGCCCGATCGGGATCGCTTCCTCTTTCTCTTCACCTGCATCTCACTTTCCGTCCGGTTTCGCTCCGGGCGGTAGGATCGGTTTGGTCCGCGTGATGGTGCGGGTGATGTAAGCCGCTGATTCCGCAGCGGCCCGTTCGACCCGGGGATCGCCGCCGGCCAGGTAGCGCAGCAGCGCGGTCGAGTGCGCCAGCCCGGCCAGACAGACCAGCTCGAGCCACTCGCCGGAGGCCGTCTCGTCGGCGGCCTCGGTGGTGATGGAATAATAGGTCACCTTCGGTCCGGTGAGCCCGGAACCGGAAATCCGGCTCGGACCCAGCCTCGCCTCGAGCTGGATCCCGCGGTAGAAATACTCCCGGTAGGTCTCGGCGTCCTGCCGCCCGTACTTGATGTAGCGGGCATACACGCGGCGGTTCATGGCGTCCACTTCGGGGATCGCGGTGACTCCGATCACGATCGAGTCGGTGATCGCCTGCTGGGCGGTCTCGATCTCGGGGTAACGCTCATCCTCGATCCAGGAAAACCCGGGGATGTACCACCCCCGGGGAAGCCAGTAGCTGCGCGCCCCGCCGTAGCGGCTGCGCACCCAGGCGCTGTAGCCGGCGAAGTGCTGCACCCACTCGTGCGTGGGCACCCCGTGCATGTCGATCACGATGTCGGGGAGCCACGCCTCGCGCAGACTGTTGACCACCCCCGCCTCGGGGTAAAGGTTGTCCTCGTCGGGACGCGTCCGCGCGCTCACATCGTTGCCGAAGGCTCCCGGGCGTCCCACGTGCAGCATGAAGTCGGGATTCTCGCGCCACATCTCGTACGCCACCTGGGCGCCGTCGGGATTGGTGATCGGGTAGAGGACCAGGTTCACCCGATCGAGGAAGGCGCGCCAGGTTGAGTCGGTGGCGCAGAGCTCGATCAGGCGCAGCACGTGGCTGGTGCTCGAGACCTCGTTCCCGTGCACCCGCCCGTAGCAGAAGAGTGTGGGTTTGAACGCGTTCAGTTTGGCCTGCGCGAGCAGCGCCGCTTCCACGGGGGGGTGGAGATCCACGGCGAAAACGTCGTGCCCGAGGGTGGAGGTGGCCGCGTAGTAGGCGTTGACCTCGGGG
>CAYSYY010000436.1:0-3729 GCA_964435265.1 uncultured Gemmatimonadota bacterium | reverse complement strand
CAGGGTGAAGTTGCCGTGCACATCGGTGATCGGGAAGATCTCGCTGAACACGGCCTGCAGTCCCTGGTCCGCCCGTTTCGCAGGCGGGACATTCGACTGCAGGAACGACTCGTACGAGTGCAGCTGTACGGCCAGCAGATTCGGCATCTCGACCGGGGCGGTCAGCTTGCCGAAACTGTGCCGTTCAATGGTGCCAGTCCTCATCGCCAAGGGACATCACTCCTTATCGCAGACAGATAAACAGCACTTCCTGATCATCCTCCCGGAAAGGGAGCGCAGGAGTGCTGTCCGGACCGGAGGCGTGCACACGTGATGACCGGCTACTTGATCTCGACCTTTCCACCGGCCTCTTCGATCTGCTTCTTGATCGCTTCGGCTTCGTCCTTCATGATGCCTTCCTTGATCGGATTTGGCGCGCCGTCGACCAGGTCCTTGGCTTCTTTCAGGCCGAGACTGGTTATGGCCCGCACCACCTTGATGACCTGGATCTTGTTGGCGCCGATCTCGCTGAGAATGGCGTCGAACTCGGTCTTCTCCTCTTCGGCGGCGGCGCCTGGTGCGACGGCCGCACCGACGGCCGCGACGGCGATGGGCGCCTGGGCGGAGACCCCGAATTTCTCTTCGAGGGTCGAGACCAGATCGGCCAGTTCCATAACCGTCAGACCTTCGATCGACTCGACGATGCTTACCAGCTTGTCAGCCATGGTTGCTCCTTGCTTCGCCCTCCTCACCAGGAGGGGTACTCGGTTGCTGGATTATGGAATTCTACTCGGTCGTTTCTTCATCCGCGGGCCGGTCGGCGCTCTCCGCCTCTCCGGCTTCAGGGGCGTCATCAGCCCCGGCGGCAGTTTCTTCCGCTGACCCTTCACCGGCCTCCGCGGTGTCGTCCCCTCCCCGGGCGGCCGCTTCCCCGGACGCCACGGCGCCGGTGTCCGTCTCGGCGGCGTCAGTCTCGCCTCCGGCGACCGGCCCGGCCGCCGCCGGCTCGGCTTCCGCCCTCTTCGAACGCAGATCCTCGAGCGCGTAGACGAGGTTGCGGGGCAGCCCGGTGAGAACGGTCAGGAGCCCCCGGAGGGGATAGGTGAGCAGGTAGAGGAGCCGGGCGATCAGCTCGGTGCGATCCGGCAGGGTCGCCAGTCTGGTGAAGGTATCGACATCGATCGCCTCGCCCTGCAGCAATCCGGCTTTGAAGACCAGGAAGTCGGCCTGCCGTTTGAACTCGTCCTGGAAACCCTTGATAACCTTGGCCGGAGCCACCGGATCGTCGATCCCGACGGCCAGAGCGGTCGGTCCCTCCATCGCGGCGATCCAGTCCGGGATCTCGGCCTGGTCGGCGGCCCGTTTGAGCAGCGTGTTCTTGACGATGGTGAAGTCCGCCCCGGCATCGCGGAAGCGGCGCCGCAGGTTGTTCATCATCTCGACGTTGATCCCGCTGAAATCGGTCAGGAACACGGCGGCGGAGTCACGCAGAACCGCCTCGAGCCGCTCGACCTCGGCGACCTTGGCGGGGCGCGGAGGGCGTTCCATCCCCGCCAGTTCATCGGCGTGGGTGCGTTCGGATTCGGTGGCGTTCATAGTCCGTGTGTCTCCACTCAGAATCAGCCGACCAGGGCCTGGACGGCGGCGCGGTCGAGTCGGACGCCCGGTCCCATGGTCGTTGAGAGGGTCAGGCTCCGAATGTACTGCCCTTTGGCGGCGGATGGACGGGCCTGCATGATGGCGCGGTAGATGGCCATGAAGTTGTCGTTCAGCGCCTGGGCCGGGAAGCTCTTCCTGCCCAGGGGAGCGTGGACGATGCCCGCTTTGTCCACCCGGAACTCGATCTTGCCGGCTTTGGCCTCGCTGACGGCCTTGCCGATATCCATGGTGACCGTGCCCGATTTGGGGTTGGGCATGAGCCCCCGCGGCCCCAGCAGGCGTCCCAGTTTCCCTACCAGGCCCATCATGTCGGGGGTGGTGATGCAGATGTCGAAATCAAACCAGCCGCCCTCGATCTTCTGGACCAGTTCCTCCGCCCCCACCTCATCGGCGCCGGCTTCCTGAGCTTCGGTGACTTTCGGGCCCCGGGTGATGACGGCCACCCGCAGCGATTTCCCGAGACCGTGGGGAAGGACGACGGTTCCCCGCACCACCTGATCGGCGTGCCGCGGGTCGACCCCCAGCCGGGCTGCGATCTCGACCGTTTCGTCGAAGGCGGCGGAGGGAAAGGCGCGGATCTTCTCGATCGCCTCCTCAATGGTGTACTCCCGGCCGCGTTCGATGAGCGCCGCGGCCTGCCGGTATCGCTTCGACTCCGGGCGCCCCATCACTCAGCTCCTTCTATTCCGACTCCGGCGATCCCGGCCGGCGCCACGGTCTCGGCTTCGGCCACCGCAGCGGCACGGGACGCGGCGATCTCCTCGGCCGAAGCGATCTCGCCGACTTCGCCCTCCACCAGGACTCCCATGCTCCGCGCGGCACCGCGGATCATCGACTTCGCGGATTCCAGATCGTCGGTATTCAGATCGGGCAGTTTTATCTTGGCGATCTCTTCGATATCGCGTTCGCTGATCTTGCCGACCTTCAGGCGGTTCGGTTCCCCCGATCCCTTTTCCAGCCGGATCGCCTTCTTGATCAGCACCGCCGCCGGCGGGGTTTTGGTGATGAAAGAGAAGCTCCGGTCCTGGTAGACGGTGATCACGCACGGGATGATGGTGCCGTGCTCCTTCTGGGTGCGCTCGTTGAAGGCCTTGCAGAACTCCATGATGTTGATCTGCGCGGGACCGAGCGCCGTGCCGACGGGGGGGGCCGGAGTGGCCTGCCCGCCGGGAATCTGCAGCTTGATCTTCTGGATGATTTTCTTGGCCACGGTATCTGCCCCCTGCGGCACCGCCTCGACGGCGCGGCGTGATCAGTCGATCACTTCAACCTGAAGGAAGTCGAGCTCGACCGGGGTCGAGCGTCCGAAGATGCTGACCATGACGCGCACTTTGTTCTTGTCCGGGTAGACCTGCTGTACGATCCCGTTGAAATCCTTGAAGGGGCCGTCGACGACCTTCACGGCCTCCCCCTCGCGGTAGGGAACGTCCAGCTTCTCCCTGTCCCGGCTCCGGTCGACCTGGCCCAGGACCCGGTGGACCTCGCTCTCGCTCAGGGGTTGCGGCCGCCCCCCGGCGCCGACGAAGGCCGTGACCCCCGGCGTGTTGGTCACGAGGTGCTGGGTCTCCTGGGTCAGTTCCATCTCGACCAGGAGATAGGAGGGGAGGAATTTGCGGGTCTTTTTACGCCGCTTCCCCTCTTTCATTTCGATGATCTCTTCAGTGGGGATGAGGATCCGGCCGAAGAGCTCGGTCATACCGGCGTTCTCCACCGCGCTCTCGAGATGGAGCTTGGCCTTCTTCTCATGTCCACTGTAGGTGTGGACCACGTACCACTGCATCGCCATGGGTCCGGATATCCCGCTTCCACTCTACCTGAGTACGAGCCTGACCAGCTGGTTCAGGATCTGGTCCACACCGAAGATGAAGAGCGCAAAGATCAGGGAGACCACCAGAACGACCCCGGTCTGCCCCTTGAGCTCCACCCAGGTGGGCCAGGTGACTTTGTCGAACTCCGCGCGGACGTCTTTCAGATACTCACGGGTACGGTCGAACATGCCTCTACCCGTCCTCTCGGTTCGGTAACCTGGCAGGCCTGGAGGGACTCGAACCCCCAACCGCCGGTTTTGGAGACCGGTGCTCTGCCAGTTGA
>CAYSYY010000435.1:0-3730 GCA_964435265.1 uncultured Gemmatimonadota bacterium | reverse complement strand
GGCCGGGGCAAGAAGCCGTATCTCAAGCACCCGATCAAACCGCGCCTCGAAGAGATCATCGAGTTTGCGCGCAAGATGGATTTTCGCCGCCTGGGGATCGCTTTCTGTGCCGGCCTGCACACCGAGGCTGGCCTGCTGGAGAAGGTCTTGACCGGGGCGGGCTTCGAGGTCGTTTCGGTGGTCTGCAAGGTGGGCTGCACTCCCAAGGAGACGATCGGCGTGGGCGACCGCGAGAAGATCAGGATCGGCGAGTTCGAATCGATGTGCAGCCCGATCGCCCAGGCGCTGGTGCTGAACGAGACCGGGACCGACTTCAACATCCTGCTCGGCCTCTGCGTGGGGCACGACTCGCTCTTCTTCAAGCACTCGGTGGCCCCGGTCACGGTCTTCGCCGCCAAGGATCGGGTGATGGGGCACAATCCGATCGCGGCGCTCTATACCCTGCACTCGTATTCGGAGAGGTTCGCAGCGAAGGAATAATTGGTAGACGCCGCCTGAGGCCCGGCTCCGGGACAACTTGATGGAGCGCCTAGCGCGGCCACTGGCTGCGGATCGAGTCGCGCACTCCCGTCATCTGCTTATCGAATTTCTCAGTCACCCGCCTGATCGTGCGCTGCAGGTCGCCGGTGAAGATCTGCACCCCGCCGGTGATGAAGACCTTGGCCACCCCGACCGCGACCATGAGCAGGAAGATCACGATCAGGTAGGAGAGAACCTCCTGCGGCACGACCAGGTGGGGATCGTTGCTCCGCGCGCCGGAGAGGATGAGATCACCGCTCACCAGTTCCCGGAAAAGAGTCATCCCCTGCGGCTCGTTGATCAGCTGCCACACCTGAATGAATATCCACAGACCGATGAAGGCACCGATCCCCAGCAGGATCAGCCCGAGCGTGTCCTTGATCGACCAGAGCTGCTGGCCCCTCTCTTCCTCGAGGGGATTCACGCCGAACGACATGGTCTACACCTCGCAGGCCGGCCGGCGACCGGGGGATCCGGTGCCGGGAATGATGAGGTTTCCGGGACCTCGTGAGTCTCGTCCGATAGTAGCAGAATCCATCCATCCCGGCGAATCGGTTCGGTCCGGCCATGACAGGAAGGATGGATATCGGGTAAGCTCCGGAGCGGAAGCACCTCCAGGCACCGCCCGCACCGGCTCTGTCGCGGTCGTCCGCAAGAGCAGCTGCTTCCTGAGGTAATGAAAGGGAGGAGAACATGGCTCCTGAGAGGATCATGCCGTCGTCCCCGATGGAGAACCCCGGTCACGGAGAGACACCCGGTGACGATGAGATCCGCGAGATCGCCCGTGACCGGGAGTACCTGCGGGCGTTGTTCACCAAAGCCGCTGCGGCGATCGCCACGGTGGACAATGACGGCCGGATCGTGGAGATCAATCCCGCCTTCATCGAGCTCTTCGGGTATAAACCCGAGGAGGCGGTGGGGCGGGATCTCAACGAGCTGGTCGTTCCCACCGAGCAGCTCGAGTCGGCCCGCGGGCTCGATCGTGACCTCCGGAGCGACGAGAGCGTCTGCGCCGAGGTGTGGCGCCGGCGCCGGGATGGCAGCCTCGTCTTCGTCAAGGCCTCGGCCGCGTATGCCCGGGGCGTCGAAACGGGCACCAGCTTCGTGATCTACGACGATCTCACCGCCCTCAAAGAGATAGAGACGGAACTGCGGGCGACCCGGGAGCAGTACCGGCTGCTCATCGAGTCGGCGTCGGACCTGATCTGGCGCATGGACCGCCAGCTCCGGTGGACCTTCCTGAACCCGGCGGCCCGGGAGGTCTACGGCCGCGATACGGAATCCCTGATCGGAACCGCCCTGCTCGAGGTCGCCGCTCCGGGTTACCGCGAGTATGACCGGGAGATGTGGGAGACCCTGCTGAAGGGGGAGGAGATCACCGATTACGAGACGGTGCATCTCGACGCCGCCGGTCAGCGCCGCAATCTGAGTTTCTCGGCCCGGCCGGTGAGCGACGCCGCCGGGGCCATTATCGGAGCATCAGGCATCGCCCGCGATGTCACCGCCAGGGCCGAGGCCCGGCGGGCGATCGAGGAAGCCCGTGCGGCGGCCGAACGGGCGGCGGGAGCGCGCAGCAGCTTTCTGGCCAACATGAGCCATGAGATCCGCACCCCGATGAACGGAGTGCTGGGGATGACCGAGCTGCTGCTCGAGACCGATCTGACCGAGGAGCAGCACCAGTCGCTGCAGCTCATCCGCGATTCGGCCGACGCGCTGCTGCGCATCATCAACGACATCCTCGACTTCTCGAAGATCGAGAGCGGACGGTTCGCCCTGGAGGAGACCACCTTCGATCTCCACGCCCATCTCGATTCGTGCGTGCGGCCCTTCGCCGTCCAGGCCCACGAGCGGGGGCTGGAACTGCTCTACGAGATCGGCGAGGGGATCCCGCACCGCGTGAACGGCGATCCCGGGAGGCTCCGCCAGGTGCTCACCAATCTGATCGGGAACGCTCTGAAGTTCACCCCCGAGGGAGAAGTTTTTATACAGGTCTTTACGCCCCCGATCGACCCGACCGACGACGGCGCCGTCCCGGTCACTTTCTCGGTGCGGGACACCGGTATCGGCATACCGGTCGGAATGCTGGAAGCCATCTTCGAGGAGTTCACCCAGGCCGATGCCTCGACCACCCGCCGGTTCGGGGGAACGGGGCTGGGGCTGTCGATCTCGCGGCGCATCATCGCCCTCATGGGGGGCGAGCTCACAGCTGAGAGCGAGGAGGGTGCCGGCAGCGTATTCTCGTTCACCGTGCCGTTCACCGTCCTGCCCGGCGAGGCGGCCGAGGGACCGGTCGAGCGGCGCAGGATCAGGCTCGAAGGCCGTCACGTGCTGGTGGTGGACGACAACGAGACGAACCTGCGGATCACCCGGGGGATGCTCGAGGCGGTGGGATGGAAGGTGGATACGGTGGACAGCGCCGAGGGCGGGCTCACCCTCATGACGGCGGCGGTGGAACGGGGCCGGGCCTACGAACTGGCCATCATCGACGCCTACATGCCCGGACAGGACGGTTTCAGGATGGTGGAGACCATCCGCTCCCGCCCCGACCTGGCGGGAACCCGTTTGATGATCCTGACCTCGGGCGGTCAGCGGGGGGACGGCCAGCGCTGTCTCGATCTCGGCGTCACAGCTTATCTGACCAAACCGGTGAGCAAATCCGATCTCCTGGAGATGGTGGTCGTGATCATGACCGGGATCGAGGATCAGGAGCCGCCCGCCGGGCTCATCACCAGGCACACCATCGAGGAGACCCGGGTCCGGCGGCGGATCCTCCTGGCCGAGGACAATCCCGTGAACCAGAAGGTGGCGGTGAGCATGCTGCGACGCCGGGGACACGATGTTGATGTCGTCTCCAACGGCGTGGAAGCCCTGGAAGCGCTCGAGCGGGAGACCTACGATCTCGTGCTCATGGATGTCCAGATGCCCGAGATGGACGGGCTCGAAGCGGTCAGGCGCATCCGGGCGGATGCACGGTTCGCGGATCTCCCCGTTATCGCCCTGACGGCTCATGCCATGTCGGGGGACGCCGAGGAGTTCATCGCCCAGGGGATGAGCGGGTACATCGCCAAGCCCTTCCGTCCCCACGAGCTGTTCTCGACCGTCGAAGAGTGGGCGACCGACGCCTTCGATCCCCGGGACAAAGACGCGGTGGATGATCGATGAGCGATCCGGGCAGAACCATCCTCGTCGTCGACGATGAGAAAACCGTCCG
>CAYSYY010000434.1:0-3740 GCA_964435265.1 uncultured Gemmatimonadota bacterium | reverse complement strand
CATCGGGACCGCCGACGCGGTCGCCTTCGCGCAGCTCGGTGGCGCCGAGGTAGAGGTCCACGGCCGCCAGGCCGCAGCGGGCGGGCACATCGTTGAGCCACGCCCGGCGCAGTTTGATGCGGGGCGAGGTGTGACCGATGTTCAACAAGGCTCCGCTCGAGCACATCGGTCCGAAAGTACCGGTCGTGACCACATCCACCCGGCGCGCCGCCTCCTGCACTCCATGCCTGGCGACGACCGAGATCATCTCCTCTGCCGTTACAACGATTGCCTCCTGCTTCCGGATCTTCTCATTTATCTCTTCATATGTTTTCGCCATGATCTGGTCTCCTCGATGCTCGAACGATTTCACTCCTGCGTGAACGGCGCTCCGATCCTCATACCAGCTCGATCGCACCCTGCACTCCCAGCCGGTCGCCGCAGCAGGCCAGCAGGGCGGTCAGGGCGGCAGTACCAGGGTCCATCCCCACGCTCGCCTGGTGCCCGACCGGGACATCTCCCGAGAAAATCCGGTCGATGTCCTCCGGTCGTCTGATCCGGTTGGCGATGGCGGTGGCGGCGGCGTCGGCCCGGGCCGCGTCGAGGGCGATCGCCACCACTGCATCGGCCCGGCCGAACGAGAGGGAGGGACCGACGGTCCCGCTCGAGGTGCAGATGCCCAGGCCGTCGGAGGCGTCGACGCGGATCGCCAGCCGGTTGCGGAAGGGTGATCCGTCACCGGCATAGATTCCGACCGTCACCGGTTCCGGAGCCCGGATGAAGAGGTCGCCGCCGTTCTCGACGATGACCGTCTCCGCCCGCCTGAGCAGAGGGACGGCGACCGCCTGGGCCACCGCGCCCGCCACCGCCGCCATGGGACCGACATCCCACTCGTGAGCGGCGGCGGCCATGGCCCGTACGATGAGGGGAGCGTGGAAGTGGATCGGCCAGGGGATCAGCGCCTGTAGAAATCGGGGATCGCGGGCGATGTAGGCGGTGAGATCGTTCCGGGTCCGGACGAGGGTTTCGCGGGCGAGTGCCTCCAGGTCAGGCCGGACAGCACTCCGGACCTCTCCCCGCTCGTCTCTATGCCCGTCACTCCGGGCCTCGCTCTCGAGGATCGCGCTCTCCTGCCGATCACCCGAGCAGAGAACGAGCAGATCGCTCTCGCCGATCGATATCTCGAAGCGGGTGAAGGTGTCGTCCCTCACCCACTGCCGGTAGAACCGGTCCCGGTATTCCCTGCGGACGTCGTGCACCACTGTCTCCCGCGTGCGCCGTTGCTGGTATCGACTATGCTCCAGAACGAAAAAGGCCCCACGGAGGGATCCGCAGGGCCGCGCGGGAGAGAGACGCCGGCGCTACCCCCCGATCCCCTCCTGGGGCCGGGGCATGGCCATAAGGCAGAACAACCTTTCAGCCGACGCTCTGCGCATTACAGGTACTCCGTTCCCGGGCGTCCTCTGATGCCGACGGAACGATGATAATATGTTCGTTCCTGCACACTGCAGGCAGCGGTACACCGATGGATCCGGTATGCGGCCGGAACCGGTGGACACGCGTACCGATGATACCGGTGTACCGGGGCGTGTCAACAGTTCATCACGGCATTCCGGATTTTCCACACCGTCCTGGAGTTGTGGACATCTTGACACACCCGGGGCGCCTTCGTAAGTTATCAAGTCTGAAATCAACGAGGTCGCTGCTTGCGAGCCCCGGGTATAGCGTACTTCCGGGCCTTCCCGCCGACCGATCGTTACGGAAATCCGGACATGAAGACGTTCAGCACGACGCCGAAGGACATAAAGCGCGAGTGGTTCGTGATCGACGCCGACGCGAAGATCCTGGGCCGGCTTGCCACGCAAGTCGCAACGATCCTGCGCGGCAAGAACAAGCCCTACTTCGCGCCGCACCTCGATACCGGCGATCACGTGATCATCGTGAACGCCGACAGGATCGCGGTCACCGGTCGGAAGATGGAGCAGAAGGTGTACACCCGCTACACCGGCTATCCCGGGGGGTTGCGCACCAGCACCCTGCAGCAGCGTCAGGCCACCCACCCCGAGGAAATCGTACGCGGGGCCGTGAAGGGCATGCTGCCGCGCGGCCCGCTCGGCCGGCAGATGCTGCGCAAGCTCCATGTCTACGCAGGTCCGGAGCACCCGCACGAGGCCCAGCAGCCCAAGCCGCTGGCCCTGGAGGCTTAGAGGAGTCCCCGTCATGGCAGAGTTTTTCACCGCCACCGGACGCCGCAAGGAAGCATCAGCCAGTGTCCGGCTCTATCCCGAGGGCACCGGCAAGATCACGATCAATGATCGGACGTTCGAGGAGTACCTGCCGCGCCCCGTGCTGCGTACCCGGGTGACCCGCCCGCTCGAAGTGGTGAACCATCAGGACACCTTCGATGTCACCTGCAGTGTCAAGGGAGGCGGGCTCAGCGGTCAGGCCGACGCCATCCAGCTCGGCATCACCCGCGCCCTTCTCAGCTTCGACGCCGAACTCCACCATACTCTGAAGGAAAAGGGACTCCTGACCCGCGATCCGCGCGAGAAGGAGCGCAAGAAGTACGGGCTCGCCGGCGCCCGCAAGCGGTACCAGTTCAGCAAGCGGTAACCGCATCCGGCCCTGTGGGCGACGTGCCGGCATCACCGTGATCCGGCCCGCGCCCATCTGAACTCACACGGTTCCTGATCCCACCGCGGCGTCCCTGGCCGGGACAACGCCACGCCCGACGGGGCCGCAGGGAGATGAAGGGACCGGAGGATGAACGCATCAACCTCTCCGGAGGCCCCAGAATGCCTGAAGTGACTTTGCAGGATCTGCTGAAGGCCGGTGTCCATTTCGGTCACCAGACCCATCGGTGGAACCCGAAGATGAAGAAGTACATCTTCACCGAGCGGAACGGGATCTACATTATCGATCTGCAGAAGACCAAGAAACACCTCGACGCGGCGGTCGAGCTGGCGCGACGCACCATCGAAAGCGGTAAAAAGGTCCTGTTCGTCGGCACCAAGAAGCAGGCCAAACCGATCATCGAGGAAGAGGCCAGGCGCTGCCGCATGCCGTACGTGACCGAACGCTGGCTGGGCGGGATGCTCACTAACTACCAGACCATCCGCCGCAGCCTGAAACGGCTCGAGGAACTCGAGAAGCTGCTCGAGGGTGTCGACCCCGACGCTCCCGTCGACGAATCCGATCACGGCTTCACGAAGAAGGAGATCCTCGGATTCACCCGCGAGCACTTCAAGCTCAACCGCGCCCTGGGCGGGATCCGTGATATGGGCAGTGCCCTGCCCGGAGCGGTTTTCGTGATCGATACCAAGAAGGAGTACATCGCGGTCAACGAGGCGCGCAAACTCGAGATCCCAGTGATGGCCATAGTCGACACCAATGTCGATCCCGAACCGATCGATTACCCTATTCCCGGCAATGATGACGCCATCCGTTCGATAAGGCTCATCACGGGAGCCATCGCTGATTCGGTTATCGAGGGCCTCATGAAGGTCAAGCCGGAAGCGCTGCGCGAGACGTTGGAACTGTACGAGGAGACCGAGATCCCGGCTAAGGTGCGGGTCGAAGAGATCGTCGAAGAGGAAGAGGTAGTGGACAAAGCTGCCAAGGATCAGCGCCGCCGGAAGGGTCCGGGGAAGGTCAAGGTTGACTGAGAAAGGGTGATGAGGATGAGTGAGGCACAGATTGCAGCCACGCTGGTCAAGGAACTGAGAGAGAAGACCGGCGCCGGCATGATGGACTGCAAGAAG
>CAYSYY010000433.1:0-3744 GCA_964435265.1 uncultured Gemmatimonadota bacterium | reverse complement strand
CAAGTCAGCCAGATAGGGTATGAACATCCCGGTATCACCCTGGTAGTACTCCACCAGCCCGCCGATGGTCGTAAGGCTCGCCAGCAGCATGCCCACCGGCAGGGTCAGGACCACGATGAAGGGTATGAAGTAGAGGTAGTACAGGAGAACCGCCCGCAGGGGGGCCTCGGCATCGATGAAGGAGTCCATCTGCTCGGTGAGGTTCATGATCATGAAGATCGCCACGAACGCGACCATCGATCCGAGCAGGACCAGCACGAAGGTGCGGGTGATATAGCGGTCGAGGATCTTCACGGCGCCTGCAGCTTCATCAGGAGCCAGCGTCCCGGGGCGCCGGGCACCTTGCGGGCCAGCGCCTCCCACCGGATGACCGTCTGCTCGTGCACGACCCGGATCATGAGCAGCACCCCCGCGGCGCCCACGAGCAGGTTGGGGGCCCACATCGAGATCCAGACCGAGACGATCCCGCGGTCGCCGAGTTCCTCGCCGATGATCAGGAAGACCCAGTAGAGCAGGTAGAAGGCCAGGGCGTTGCCGAACCCGGTGACCGCCCCGGTGCGGGTCATGAGCGCCAGGGGTACTCCGATCAGCACGAAGACGATGCAGGCGAAGGGGATCGAGAACTTCTTGTGGATCTCGACCAGGTAGCTGTTGCTCGACCGATGGAAGAAGTCGGTGTTGCGGGCGGCCGAGCTCAGGTTGCTGGCCAGCGAGCGGTGCGCCAGCAGCACCCGGCTCCGCTGGTCCAGGGCGCGACCGGCCCCGGGCAGGTCCACGGCCTCGCCGCGCACCACCCGGGCCAGGAAGGGCTCGGGCAGCTCGTCGAGCTGCCGGGCGGCGCGGAGCGAGCTGGAGTCCCGCTCCGCGGCCCGGGCGCGCAGGGCGGCCACCGACAGCTCCCGGTCGCCCCGTACACCGGTATCGCTGCGTTGCAGCTGGCTGCCTTCCATGACGATGAAGGTCTTGAGCTGGCGGTATTCCTGCACCCGGGTCTGCCCCTGGCGCACCTCGGTGACGGTACCGTCGTGCAGGTCGAAGTTCAGGGTCTCGTCGCGCCGGTCGAAGGTGATCTCGCCCCACTCGGCGCGGATGATGCGGGGCGGTCCGGGCGCGGGGAAGTTGAGGTACTGGATGATGGTGACGTCCTCGACCCGGTTCGATTCCGGATCAACACCCCCCAGGTAGAGGGTATAGCCGCTGATCGTTTCCACGAAGATTCCCGGCTCGAGCACCACCGTCGGCCGGGTCATGCGGATATCCGAGGCCAGCGATTTGTTCCGGTAGTTGAATTCGGGCAGGATCCGGTCGTTGAAGTAGATCTGGCTGATGAAGACCAGCACGCTCAATACCAGGATCGGAAAGATCAGCCGCAGCAATCCGATGCCGCTGGCCCGCAGGGCGTTGATCTCGCCGTCGACCGCCAGCCGCCCGAAGGCGACCATGACCGAGACCAGGACCGCCATCGGCACTGTCAGCGCCAGCATCCAGGCCAGGTTGTAGAGGAGCAGCTCCAGGACGATGGTGACCTCCAGGCCTTTCCCGATCACGTAATCGAGGATCTGGAGGAGTTCGTTGAGCAGGAAGAGCAGGGTCAGGACGGCCAGGGAAAGGATGAAGGGGCCGATATGCTCCCGGATGATATATCGGGCCAGGATCCGCATGGTCCGCCGCTCAGTTCCCGGGCCCCGGCGGACGCCGCCGACGGGCCGCCGGGGAGGTGGGACCGGCACGTGCTTTCCGCTTGTTCATGTCCAGAATATAACCGTAAAATGGTACTTTCCCGGAAGCAGTATTATGCGCTCCCCGATCGAGGAGGTGAACTCCGGCCCCTTGCGCGCGTAACACCGCCGATCCGTCCGGATCCGCAACCGCGGTCCGGACCAGAGCGCAGGGAGAACCCGGGTGGCCTCCGTTCCCGTCCGCACCGGCGCCACCGTCTTCTGCCTGGTCTGCCTCGGGACGTTCCCTTTCCGGGACGTGCGGGCATTCCAGGAACCGGGGGATGTGCGCCCCAAGCTCGGGGTGCGGGAGTATCTTCTCATCGGAGTATATGACAACCTGACCCGGCCGCAGGTTCCCGGCCGCACGGTCACCGGCCTGCCCCTGTGGCAGCGGGGGGTCTTCCCCCCGGGAGCGCTGCCCGGCATGATCCAGCAGGTGCGGGTCGAGCCCGGACACGCCGCCATACGCTTCCAGATCCTGCAGGGCGCGATCGAGATCCGCCGCCCGACGGTGTGGAGCTTCCAGGACTACCTCCGGATGGTCCGGCGTGAACAGGCCCGCAGCATGCTCCAGACGCGGCTCCTGGCCGCTCAGGAGCCGGCGGAGGAACGCCGGAGTCTGCTCGAGTTCGAGATCCCCATCACCGTGCCGCGGGGGCTGGCCAGCGTGGTCGGCGAGGGGGGCGCCGGGCTGCGCGTGACCGGGAACCGGAACATCCGCTTCAGCGGCAAGAGCGAGTGGACCGAGGGAGCGGTCTCCACCGCCACCGCCTACCAGAGCCGGTTCCCCGACCTCAACATGGAGCAGGAGTCCCGCTTCACCATCATCGGGAACGTCGGCGACAAGGTCGAGGTCTCGGTCGAGCAGGATACCCGGGCGCTGACCGATCTGGAGAACATGATCAACCTCCGCTACCGCGGGTACGAGGATGAGATCATCCAGGAGCTGGTGGCCGGGAATACCAATTTCACCCTGCCCGGTTCGCAGTTCCTGGGATTCAACCAGGGCGCCAGCGGGCTCTTCGGCGTCAAGGGTACGGCGCGGCTGGGAGCGCTCACCTTCACCGCCCTGGCCAGCCAGGAGAAGGGCTCGGGGGAGAAGGCCACCTTCCAGGCCGGCGCCCGGCAGACCGAGGTCCGCCGTCCCGACATCGAACCGCAGCTCGGCACCTACTACTTCCTCGACTACCGCTACCGCAACCTGTTCGAGCAGCGCCAATATGCCCCGGCCGACTCGATCGTCGCGATCCGGGTCTTCTTGGACGACCAGCAGTACGATAATGACGCCGAAAAGTCGGCCATCGAGAACGCGGTGGCGTACTTCGATCCCGCCGCTCCCGCCCCCACCGACTCCCGGGAAGCCCACCTGGGATCGTTCCACGAGCTGGATCCGGGGGAGTACTACATCAACCGGGCGGGGGGCTTCATCGCCCTGAACGTGAGCCTGGGTCCGAAGGAGGTCCTGGGGGTCGTCTACGAAACCCTGGGGGGCGAGTCGTTCGGTCGCCTGCCGACCGAAAACGATTCCACCCTGGTCATGAAACTCATCAAGCCGCCCGATCCCCGGCCCGAGGACGCCACCTGGAATTACGAGTTCCGCAATGTCTACTACCTCGGAGCCCGGAACATCCCGGCCGAGGGTTTCAAAGTCCGCATCTTCTACCATCCGCCCTCGGGTGAGGACGAGTACACCCTCGACGGCACCGACTACCTGCAGATCCTCGGCCTGGACGAGTGGGGCGAGCTGCCGGGCACGCCCCCCGACGGAAACATCGACCTGAACGAGAACTACGTCAACCTGGCCCGCGGCGAGCTGATCTTCCCCTCGCTGGAACCGTTCATGAAACCCGAGCTGGTCAGCGATCCGGCCGATCCCGAGGACGTGGAGGACCGGACGGTCGAAATGTACGACACGATCGCCCGCTACAAACTGACGCAGCAGACCACCTACTACATCCTCGTGCAGATCGCCACCCGATCGGTCACCTACACCCTGCCCGCCACCAACATCCTCGAGGGGAGC
>CAYSYY010000432.1:0-3746 GCA_964435265.1 uncultured Gemmatimonadota bacterium | reverse complement strand
CCGTCAGCATCCAGGGATACGGCAAAGTGGCCCAGTATCTCACCCGCCTCTATCACCAGATCGGCGGCCGGGATGTCTGCGTTTCGTGCTGGGACCAGACAGACAGAACATCATACGCCTACACGAAGAAGGGGGGCATAGACGTCGAGAGTCTGGTATCGGTCACCGACCGGTTCGGAGGGATCGACAAGGAAGGAGCCCGGGACCTCGGTTACGAGGTTTTGCCGGGCGGCGCCTGGCTCGAACAGGATGTCGATATCCTGGTTCCGGCAGCCATCGAAAACCAGATCACCATGGATAATGTCGAGAATATCAGCCCCCGCGTGAAGATCATAGCCGAGGGGGCGAACGGTCCCACGACCTCGGATGCAAGCAGGGTGATCGACAACCGAGGCATCTTCGTCATCCCCGACATTCTCGCCAACGCCGGCGGCGTCACCTGCAGCTATTTCGAACAGGTCCAGAGCAATATGAATTATTACTGGAACAAGGATGAGGTCCTGGGCAAACTGGACGTCAAGATGACAACCGCCTTCCAGAACGTTCTTGAACTGGCCAGGGAGAAGCAGATAGACGTGCGCGATGCCGCCTTCCATATCGCCATCGACCGTGTCGTTCAGACCTGCAAGGACCGGGGCTGGGTATGAGATGAAAGCAGGCATGAACGGCACGAAACAGCAGAAGAAATCTCTTGAATAAACTCCAGAAGTTCGATCGTCATTTCTTTTCGGGCCGGGAGAAGTTCACCGTCATCGGGGACGGGGAGCTGGGTGGTAAAGCTCGTGGCCTGGCAACCATGCATGAGATCCTGGAATCACAGATCGCGCCCCGATTCCGGCCCGAGATTGACATCGTGATTCCAACCCTGACCGTCATCACAACCGACCTCTTCGATTTCTTCATGAAGGAGAACGATCTCGATGACGTGGCGATCTCTGATATTCGTGACGACCAGATCGCCCTGGCCTTTCAAAAGGCGGAGCTGCCGGCTCAGCTCGTCGGTGACCTGAGGGCCCTCATCACCCAGGTTCATTCTCCCCTGGCGATCAGATCCTCGAGTTTGCTCGAAGACGCCATGTTCGAGCCGTTCGCGAGTGTCTATGCAACCAAGATGATCCCCAACAATCAGTTCGACCCGGATATACGATTCCGGAAGCTGATCGAGGCCATCAGATACATCTATGCATCAACCTATTTCAAGGATGCCAGGAACTACATGCGGGCGACCCGGCACAGTACGGAAGATGAGAAAATGGCGGTCATCATCCAGGAGGTGGTCGGTGCCCGTCACGAAGATCGATTCTATCCTCACATCTCGGGCGTGGCCCGCTCATATAATTTCTACCCCCTCGGTAACGCCAGACCCGGTGATGGCGTGATCGACCTCGCCCTGGGGCTGGGCAAGATCATCGTAGATGACGGGATCGGATGGTCGTTCTCTCCGGCCTATCCCCAGGCCAATCCGCCCTATATGACCATCAGCGATCTCCTGGATCAATCCCAGACGGTATTCTGGGCCGTGAACATGGGGGAACCGCCGGAATACAATCCGATCAGGGAGACAGAGTATCTGCTCAAATGCTCCCTGAAGGACGCGGAAGAGGACGGGGTCCTGCCATGCATGGCGTCCACGTACCAGCCCCATGACGATCGGATCGTTCCGGGGATCAGCGAAGGCGGAGCCAGGCTGATTGATTTCGCTCCGATCCTGAAATACGACATCATCCCGCTGAACGAGATGCTCAAGACGCTGGTGAAAACATGCGAGGACGTACTGGACAGGATGGTGGAGATCGAGTTCGCGCTCACCCTGGATACCAGACACAAGGCATCCGCCCGTTGCGGCTTCCTGCAGGTCAGGCCGATGGTCGTTTCGGAGGCCTGTGTAGAGGTATCACCGGCTGAACTGTGCAGCGACGGGGTACTGGTGGCCTCTGAAATGGCCATGGGCAACGGCGTCACAGATGATATCCGGGATATCGTCTATATCAAACCGGAGAGATTCAGCCCGAACAGAACGGAGACGATCGCCGCCGAGCTGGAGAGCTTCAATCGTTCCCTGTTATCCACCGGTGCTCCCTATGTCCTCATAGGCTTCGGCCGCTGGGGCTCATCCGATCCCCAGGGTGGCATCCCTGTCAATTTCGGGCAGATAAGCGGTGCCCGGGCGATCGTCGAAGCGACCGTCCCAGAGATGGATTTCATGCTCAGCCAGGGTTCGCATTTCTTTCACAATATCACGAGCTTCAGAGTGTTCTACTTCTCCGTTCCGCATTGGGAGAAGTATACGATCGACTGGGATTGGCTCCGGGATCAGGAGGTCATTGCAGAAACAGAACTCATCAGGCATGTGAGACTGTCGGCTCCCCTGAAGATCATCGTAGACGGGACGACGAGTCGGGGCGTCATCCGCCATGAGTGATCACTGGTCCTGGCGCCTGCAGATGGCCAAGAGCATTGCTTCCCGGGTTGATCCCGGCCGCTTCGGCGTGAAGGGATTCTATGTCTTCGGGAGCACCAAGAACGCCACGGCCGGACCGCAGAGTGATATCGATATCCTCATCCATTTCGGTGGCACCAGAAGACAGCTCGCGGATCTGCGGCTGTGGCTGGAAGGGTGGAGCCTCGCCATCGATGAGATGAATTTCCAGAGAACCGGCATGAGGTCGGAAGGCCTTCTGGATGTCCATATCGTTACCGATGAGGACATCGCCAACCGGACCAGTTATGCTGTGAAGATCGGAGCCCCCACCGATGCCGCCAGACTGCTACCGATGAAGGACCCTTTATAGAAGCTGACGGGTCGCCGCTTCCAGGTGATCGGGATCGAATCGGACCAGAGCGAGTTCGGGACCGTCGTGAGCCGCCGAGAAGCAGTGGGTGCGTCCAATGAGATCACGCCAGGCGGAAGAGAGCCGGGCAGACTCATGGATGTGACCGTGGAGGGTGAGGAGGGGCTGGCGGGTTTCGATGAAGCGCCGGATCGCGATGCTGCCGACATGTTCGTCACGGGGAACGTGATCGATCATGGTCCCGGCGTGCGCCACGACGTCGAGGCGTGTCCGGTAGGGCGGGGAATGGAAGAGGAAGATCGCTCTGTCCAGAACCTCTTCTCCCGCCAGAACGGCAAGGTCGTCCTGGATCGTCGAATACTTCCTGTCCCGTTCCGGGACCTGGATCGATCTCACGCCTTCTTCAGGAGAAACACAGCCCGGATCCACATATCGGGAGACATCGTATCGCTCCCAGTCTTTCAGCAGGAAGGGAGTAGGCGGTACATACGCATACCCGAAAACGGCGATATCTCCGATCTCGACCTTCCGGTCATGGATGTATTCCCACACGCCCAGAGAGACTGCTTCCCGGACGGCCGCCTCTTCGATACGGGGATCGTCGTTCCCCATGATGAGCAGTACGGCGGGGTATGCCTCCTTGAGTTCCTCACGCAGGCGTAGGAGTTCTGTGACGAGATACCCGCGCGTGAAATCGTGTGGAGATCCGTCCGCGGGAGCCGGAGCGATGGGTGTCAGGGGCAGAAAATCACCCCCGAGAAGGACGGCTTCCGGCCGCTCGTCTCTGACCGTTTCAAACAGCTTCTGGTATCGGCGGATGACTCCATGCAGGTCGGATGCGAAGAACCACGTCGTCATGACAGTAGCGGAGGCCCATTAATTGGGTTCCGTACTGAACTTATAGCCAACCCCACGCACGGTGGCGATGGAGTGGTCATCACCCAGCTTCTGCCG
>CAYSYY010000431.1:0-3752 GCA_964435265.1 uncultured Gemmatimonadota bacterium | reverse complement strand
TCGATCTCGCCATCAAGGGAACGGTGCTGGTTCTCTGTGTCGCCGGCGTCACTCTGCTCCTGCGCCGCAGCTCGGCCGCCCTGCGGAGTCTGGTCTGGAACGCGACCGTGACGGCGCTCCTGGCGCTGCCGCTGCTGGCGGTGGCGGGACCGCGGATGAAGGTTCCCTTCCTGCCCGATATCATCAGCGGGCCGGCCGGGGCGGGGAAGACCGCGGAGGTCATCCCGGCGGCTCCCGATCCCGGTCGGATGGCCCCGGATGATCTCTCCGGCCGGGGATCCGGCCCTCTGATCGAACCGTCGCTCAACCGCCTCCGGCTTCCCCGCCTGCCCTGGCATACCTGGACCGCACTCCTCTGGGCCGCCGGTCTCCTCCTCGTCGCCGCCCGGTATGCCGCCGGCCGCTGGACGCTCGGCCGGCTGCGCGGTTCATGCCGCGCCTGCTCACGAGATGATCTGACCGATCTGCTCGCTCAGATCTCCCGTCAGGTCGGTCTGAGGCGACCGGTCGAGATCATCATTTCTGCGCATACGCCCGTCGCCTTCACCAGCGGATTGCGCCGGCCGGCGGTCGTACTGCCCCCCGAAGCAGGAGAATGGACGGCCCGGGCTCTGCGGAGCGTGCTGGTCCACGAACTCGCCCATATCAGACGGCGGGACGTTCTCTTCGAAACCCTGAGCCAGGCGGCCGTGACCTTCTTCTGGTACAATCCCGCCGTCTGGTTCGCGGTCCGACACCTGCGGGTCGAGCGGGAGCGGGCGTGCGATGATGCCGTCCTGGCGGGCGGCTCGCGGCCCTCGGAGTACGCCGGTCAGCTGCTCGAACTGGCCGGCACTCCGGGAGTGGTCAGATGCCCCTTCTGGCGGAGCACCGCTCTCTCGCAGGGGGGCAGCCTCAAGGAACGGCTGCTCTTCATCCTCGACCCGGCCCGCCGGCGGAGCGGGCAGGGACGATTCGCCGCGCCCGCCGTGGTCGTAGCCTGCACCCTCCTGACCCTGCCCCTGGCCCTCGTCGTCCCCTGGAAGACCTCCGGAGACATCCCCACTCTCCTCAGGGCGGAACTCACCGGCATCTTCACCGTTAGGGCGAAGCTCGGCGAGATGCTCTCAGATGCTGGCTCCCCCGACCCCTCGGTGCGGGCGGCGGCGGCCGAAGCCCTGGGGGGTGTCGAGGGCCGCCGGGCCCGTGAGACCCTCGAGCTGCTGGTCGGCGATCACGATCCGGCGGTGCGTCGGGAAGCCGTGCAGGCACTGGGGCAGAGGAAAGATCCGGCCAACGTACCGCTCTTCTTCACGATCATCCTGGAGGATTACTCCGGCCCGGTCCTGGCCGAGGCCGTGACGTGGCTCGTGAAAGGCTACACCGGTTCCGATCGGGTGATAGCCGCAGCCTTCCGGGCCGAACTGGACCGGGTGGGGTGGGAGGGCGGCTGGTCGGCGGTCATGAAGGCGGCCTCCCAGGCCGGATTCGAGGATCGGTTGAGCATGGGGCGCCGGATCGCCGGGACGATCCTCGAAGAACCCGATGAGGGATTCCGCACCGCCGCGGTCGAAGCCGTCACCGCGTTTCCCGACCGGGCTCTGATCGAAGCCGATCTTCTGCTCATGACCGATGAGTTCGTCAAGATCCGCGCGGCCGCCGCCCGTGCCCTCGGCACGATCGGGGACACCGGTAAGGATGTCCAGAACGCCCTCAACGAAACCGCCTTCAAGGATGAGCACCCGTACGCCCGGATCGCGGCCGTCGAGGCGCTGGGGATGCTCGGCACCGACAATGCGCGGTTCGTCTGCGAGCAGCTCAGCCGTGATGACGCCGATGCCGAGGTCCGCCAGGCCGCCCGGAAGGTCCTGCAGACTCTGGACGGCCGGGGCCGTTAGGATCACGGATCCGATGTCCGCGCACAGAACCGGGATCGGCGACTGCGTATCCGGGCAGGAGGTTGCCGCAATGACACCAATGCCAGATATCAGGGCCGGCCCCTGAGCCGGCCGCCGGACGCTCCGGCATCCTGAGAGCGTAATCCGACTTCAGACGGACCGGTTGCGGTCCGCGATCTCGAAAGACGTGTTTCCACGTCAGGGGAGTAGTCCATGCCTTTTCCGGAGTCCCACCAACGCACCGGCCGGGTGATCGTCTCCATGCTGGCGGTCCTGATAACCACCTCATTCCCGGTCTCCCTCCGGGCTCAGGGCCGGAGCAGCGGGGCAGGAACGACCGGTTCGGGGACCGCGGCCGATCCCTACCGGGTACCGCGGGTCGAGATGATGATCGAGGTCGACGGGGAGCTCAGCGAATCCGTCTGGTCCCGGGCCCTGAGCCTCGAGCTCCCTTATGAAACTAATCCGAGCGAGAACACCCCGGCCCCGGTGCGGACCGAAGTGCTCCTGGCCTACACCGAAACCCACCTGTTGGTGGCTTTCCGGGCTCACGATCCCGAGCCGGACCGCATCCGGGCGCACCTGAGGGATCGTGACGACGAGGGCGGCGATGACCTGGTGGCGATCGTGCTCGACACCTTCAACGACGAGCGACGGGCGTTCCGCTTCATGGTGAATCCGAGGGGGGTGCAGGCGGAGCGGATCCAGCAGTACCCCGTTGTCATGGGCGGCGGGAACTGGGATGCGATCTGGGCCTCGGATGCATGCATCACCGACTGGGGCTGGTCGGCCGAGATGGCCATCCCCTTCGAAAGCCTGCGCTTCCAGCGTTCCGAGGGTGATCAGGTCTGGGGTTTCGACGCCCGCCGGATGTACCCGCGCACGCGCGACTGCGAGATCGGTCTGCAGCCCCAGGACCGTGCCAACGACAACTACCTCTCCCAGCTGGCCAGGATCGCGGGCTTCGCCGGCGCCCGCCCGGGGCGGAACATCGAACTCGATCCCACTCTCATGGGGGTGCGCACCGATGCGCGTCCGGACTTCCCCGCCGGCGGTTTCGCGCGCGAGAACGCAGACGTCGAGTTCGGTCTGACCGCCCAGTGGGGCCTGACACCCAACTCCGTTGTCCAGGGCACCTTCAATCCCGATTTCTCCCAGGTCGAGGCCGATGCCCTGCAGCTGGACATCAACACTCCCTTCGCCCTCTTCTACGGCGAGAAGCGTCCTTTCTTCCTCGAGAGTTCCGATTACTTCACCACCCGCTTCAACGCCGTACACACCCGCACCCTGCGCGATCCCGAGTGGGGGCTCAAGGTGACCGGAAAGGAGGGGGGGCACACCATCGGCGCCTGCCTGGTCCGCGACGCCCTGACCAACCTCATCTTCCCCGGCAGCCAGTCCTCGGATCAGACCTCGGTGAACGATCCCTCGACCGCCGCGGTGCTGCGCTACAAACACGATCTGGGACGACGCTTCACCCTGGGCCTGATCGGGACCGACCGGGCCGGGACCGGTTACTCCAACCGGCTCTACGGGATTGACGGGACTCTGCGCCTGACCGACAGCGACATGGCCGGCTTCCAGGTCCTCGGCACCCGGACCCGGTACGCCCCGGAGACGGCCTCGGCCCACGGCCAGCCCGGGGGCGCTTTCAGCGATCGGGCGGTCGATCTCACTTTTCGTCACAGCGGGCGCACCTTCGGGTACTGGGGAGGATACCGGGAGGTCGGAGAGGACTTCCGGGCCGACCTCGGATTCATGCCGCAGGTGGGGTACCGGACCTGGAACTTGAGTACCGCCCTGAGCGCCATCCCGCAGCCGGGGAGCTGGTACGAATGGCTGCTCCTGGCCGCCGGTGCCGACTACACCGAAGAC
>CAYSYY010000430.1:1685-3757 GCA_964435265.1 uncultured Gemmatimonadota bacterium | reverse complement strand
TCGCATGGGGCAGGGCCCCGGGGAATATGAAAACCCGGTCATGCAATCAGTGTCGGGGGGTAAGGTATCGATCTTCGATTCGTATAGGGGCCGCGTCACACTCTACGAATACGATGGCAGCCTGATTGAGATGATCACAACGCCTCAAGTGCGAAGGCGGTTGAGCTTCCGGGCGGCGCATCCGCTCCCCGATGGAGGATTCTGGCTGGTTGATGATCAGCCCGCACGCGTCACGACAGGCTATGAATATTACACTCAAATGGTTGTCTGCTTTTCAGCTGATCAGGATACCCTGAACTCCTTCAAGGTTGGTCCTGTCAGGGGTCGCTATCGTTATAAAAGCGGAGATCCCCGTGGATATTCGGGTGAATGGATCTTTGGAGGGTACCCTAATGTCGCGTTCCATCCCGAGCGTGGGATCTATACGACGACGGGGATAGAACCGACCATTACTGTTCACGATTTTTCAGGTCGTGTCGTGCAGATTATCGATGGCGGCATCCCGCCGGAACCAGTCAGTCGTGAAGAGCAACGAACTGTCATGGCAGGTTTCAGGAAAGAACTGGAAGTATCCCGTACCGATGAGGAGAGAGCAGTAGTTAGTGGGCGGCGTGAACATATTGAATTCTGTGACCCGAAAGCCTTCTGGGAAGATTTGGTGGTGGATGACTTCGGGTATCTCTGGACTGAACTACCGAATGACAAATACTACTGGTATTACCGATTTATGAACCCTGGATTCATTGGATACGAACATCGTCTTTTCAGGGTGTTCAGCCCCGAGGGAGAATACCTGGGGATCACGAAGGTGCCGACACGCGGTACTATCTCGAGGGGGCACTTTATCGCCCTAGAGTACATCATGGAAAAGGATCGCAACGAAGTGGTCCTCTATCGAATTGAACCGGCGGTGGTCGGATTTCGGTTCCCGGAATGATCAAAGATTCAGACTGATTATACGTCTAACGTCCTGGGTGTCAGTTGCAGCGGCACATATTCCAAGAGCAAGAATGACAGAGATCACCGCCGCTGACAACTGCGTGCGCGGGTAGGCGTTCAATGATGTCAAGATATGTGAATCCTACATCGAGTTTAGATGGGAAGAGAGATGATCATTATTGGTATCAATGAGGCACCACTTCCCAGGTAACCGAATATTCAATCCCCTCATGAGTGAATATGTATGTGCCCGTTCCGAGTGAACCTGATGTATGCCATGATCCGGTTAGCTGACCGTGAATCTCAGCCGGGCTTTGTGCCAGGGTCTCCCCATGGGGATTCCCAAAATACCAGGTGCCATTCCCGGTGATGTTGCCCTCCTCATCGACTGAGATATTGAAGTTACTCCATTGGCTGTAATATGAGACCGATTCAGTAATTATCTGCGCTTCGGCAACACCGGAACCGGCTCCACTATCACCCAATTCGAATCCGAAGAACGCCTGGTGAAAGGGAAGGCCATTGAATTCGACCGGTGTCCAGAATCCCCACCATCTCCCGGTATAGAGCGGAGGTACTGGTTCTGAAGGACTGAGGACTTCAACTACCAGGAGATCGACCAGCATTGCTCCATAGGCAATGCCGCCAGCATTCATTTGAATTCTTGGAACATGATTGGCCGGGCAGAATAGGGGAGTATTTGTTTCGTAGTATGTCCAGGCAGTGTCACTGATTGTGATCCATTTATTGGGAGAAAGACCTATAACAGAAAATGAAATATGCCCATAAAAGTCCTGGAGCTTTGCCCAGAAACTGAGTGTCAAGTAACGATCTTTGTTCACCTGGGGCAGATCCAAGGAGGCATGAGGAATTTCGTCTCCTCCGGAAACATGAGCCGAATGAGCCCCCCCACCCGGGCATGGATCATCGCTTCTTCTAATCCCATATCCATCCCAGATGTCAAT
The DNA here is from genome assembly GCA_964435265.1 of uncultured Gemmatimonadota bacterium. Lineage (GTDB taxonomy): Bacteria > Blakebacterota > Blakebacteria > Blakebacterales > Blakebacteraceae > CAYSYY01. Next base: position 1,853 of record CAYSYY010000430.1, on the reverse strand, counting down.
ACTCGACTCTGTCTCGAAGGAACTTCTGAATATCACGGAATCGTCGTGATCTCCTGGACCGAATATGCTTTCACAGGAGACGAGCATGATCACCGGGATAAGCAAGGTAGAGCATTTCATGAAAGTGTTCATTTCTGCATACCTCAGAATCATGGAATACCTGTGGTT
>CAYSYY010000430.1:0-1675 GCA_964435265.1 uncultured Gemmatimonadota bacterium | reverse complement strand
TATCTCTTGTCTAAAAGATTGGACGGTTGAGGTAGGGTAAATATCCATGCAAATGGCATGGAGAATTCAGATACGCCAACGTCCCTGGTATCAGTTACAGCGGCATGGTAGCTAAGAGCTAGGATGACGGATCCCGCCGCCGCTGACAATTGCATGCGCATGGATTGAAACCTGGATCACGGTCGCGATCTGAACCGATGGAGACGCTGCAAGGTGGACGGCAGGAGACGATTATTCCTTGACGACAGGGGGCCTCATAGCTGTTAGGACCCCGGCTGAACAAAGCCTGTACTTCGCGGATCACCTTGAGCTTCTAGCCTTACTGGTGTCCCTTCAAGTTCGTCAATGGTATAGAACTTCAGTCCAGTGCCATGGCGCCCAACAACCAGCCCCTGTAGCGCAGCGTCCGGACCCTTCACCTGAATCTTGAATCTGTGAGCAATGCGCCTTGAATCCACATCGATCTGGTAGATTCCCCATTGTCGTCTATTGAGTGGCGGCGCCAGATAGAAGAGCGAGCCGCTCTGTGATTCAATTGCCAGACCCCTTACGTAGTCGAAGAGTAGCATCCGGCCCGATGGAAAGCCCTGTGGCATTTGACGAGACTGCTCCGCATGGTGTTCTGGGGTGTCCATTTCGAGAGTCCCAAGAAGTTCACCAGAATGTGACTAGAACTCTATGAGAGGACGGCGCTTCCAGCAGAAGATGAGAGTCGTTCCGTTGTCCTCCAACAACCCCTCATTCATGCCCTGAAGAACGCCGCGGTTCCACAGAGCGTCACTCCACATCGCCCCGAATGCCCTGTGAACGGTACCAGCGGTGTCGATCAGCGAGATTCTTGGGCTTTCAATCGCAGGCGGTCGAATGAGGTTCGAGACGATCCAGAACTTGTAGGGTCCCGCGGCGAGGAGTTCGCGAGGGAAGATCGAGTACGTACCGAAGGTACTCCTACACAGCAGTGAGTGACCGTCGGGGGAAAGTGCAAAGCCCGTCAGGGTGATACCATCAGCGACCCAAAGTGTGGTGTCTTCTTCTGAGATACTCATGAGACCGGGCTGTAGAAATTCCCCCGGGCCGTTGCCCCGTCTCCCAATGATATCGACAAGCGATCCATCAGCAGAGAATCGAATGATGCGGGCCTCCGCCCGATCAAGAACCAGCAGATGGCTGAACGGATCTGCACAGATATCAACAGGTCGGTGGAGTATCATCCAGTCTGGTGTTGCTGTCACGCCGCCATCCCATAGCCTCTCGAATGTCAGGCTGCTTGCGGCTACGCCCGGCAAGTCAACTGTCGTCCCACTGTTCTTACCGAGGAGGAGCCAAGACATTCCAACCAAGAGTGCAACTACCAGTGCCAGAATTGGCGCGACGGTCTTCGTGCTGCCGATCATCTCAATGCCAGAAGTTCGGTCAACGGCTGTTGCATGCTGCTGTCTCTTTGGCCGGTGGTCCTAACGGCGGCAATAACCTGTCAGCGAGGTGCGCAGTGGAGCCGCGTGCCGAAGCTGGTCAGTGTTGATTGCTTTGTTGGAAACTCCCCACTGGAATTCTTGCTCGTTTCACTTCTTGTCGATTATCAGTTTACCACCCACGCCTATATTCTCTGGAGAATTCTCCTTTATCAGAACGACAATCGTCTCTCGGGGCAGACCGTAAGCTTTCGTGGCAGCCT
>CAYSYY010000429.1:0-3758 GCA_964435265.1 uncultured Gemmatimonadota bacterium | reverse complement strand
ATCATCCGACAGCACTGCATAGGCTTCAGATATCTCCTTGAACTTCTCTTCAGCTCCTGGAAACTTGTTTCTGTCAGGATGATATTGCATGGCTAGTTTCCTGTAGGCGTCTTTTATCACGTCTTTAGGCGCGTCCTTCGGAATGCCTAGAATCTCGTAGTAATTCTTTTTTTCAGCCATTAATTCCACCTTCGTATCCTACACTGGCAAGTGTGCCTGCTCTAAAGAGATTAGTTCAGCGACCTACAAATAATCTACTGAGTAATGCGCTTTTTTAAGCTCTGCACGCGCAAACAGGAACAGTGTGTTTTGTTTGTGGTGGGGCCGCTGGGATTTGAACCTGGGACAAATGGAGATGTCACCCGCAAACCCAATATTATCTTGGCTTTATGAGACGATTGATATACCTATCTACATTAAACACTCTTTGATATTTAAACATAATTACTATACTAAAAATTAGCTTTTCTCTTCGCCTTTCTCAGTTAATGATCTCCAGGAGAAGAGGAGTTGCTCTCTTGCGCTATCTTTATTGCGCGACAAGTACTATACAAATATCACTTGTAGAGTTTCTTTTTATGCGCAGGTCTACAGGGGGATACTCGTCTCCATCTTTAGGTACTTGCTTACTCTCTTTGCCACTAAGTACGCGACAGGAACAACATACAGCGCGTTTGTTATGTTATAAGCAATAAAGCTTGGCACCAATGCTGCGATGTGTGCTGCGGGAATTGTAATGCTGAGCACCAGTGGTAGCAGAAAGTTATACAGGACTGCATAATCGATTATGGGCATTATTCCTCCTCGAAGAGCAGTGGCAAACCCCGTAAAATATAATGCTCTCTTTTTCTCACTAATTTGTTTCCCAGATAATGCTCTGCGGGCTAGAAATTTGCTTGCTAAATAGATTCCAGAGACTATTAATGGAACGAAGATAAAACCCATTGGGTATACTACGATGCCTGCTGGTCCAGCAGGGAAAAAGATTTCTTGTCCTGCGATGTGTAGAGCCTCAACTAGAAAGCCAATCTTGAAACCAAAAATCAGGAAGGCAACTAACACTGGTATCTCGCAAAATGAATAGGCAAACCCCGGCCAAAAAATTGATGGAATCCTAATGGTGTTCAAGGCTATGGCTAGAGCCGCAAAAGTTGAAATCAACGCGATTGATCGGGCATTCAAAGCATTTCTTTTTCAAGTATCAATTCTTTATTTATTTAACACTTAGCTTTGATGGATGCTCATCTAGTCAAATATTGGTGAGGTACATTTCTCTTAGAACTGATCCATCTGTTGAAGGCCCGTGATATTTTGTTTTTTGATGGATAAATGTTACGAAAGCATCAGAATAATTGAATTTGTGCTGCTCCTTTGGACCACCTTCTACAATTTTGAAGCTTCCAGATTGAATTTTCCCTGTTGCTTCAAGCATCAAAGCTGAAGGAGGAAGTGGCTTTTGGGCAGATAGCAGTGGAATTGGTTTGGTCCAACCTGCAAGAAGGGTATTTCCAATAGTTTGTACGTGGAGTTCACCTTTCTTGAAGAGGTGATAGTTATCTCTGGCAAATAGAAAAGGGCCCTCCAGACTTGTTTTCCATCCGTCTGATGCTTTTGGGTTGTCTCCTACAACTGCAACAGGTATGTAATGTTTGCGTCCTGATACTTCTTTCATCTCTAAAGAGATAACTAATACATTTTCTGCACCAAATGTAGATTCTTCATCAATGTTGTAAGCTATGATAAACATATCAGGGAAATCAAAATTTGGGTGTGAACGAATTACCGAGTATCCTATAGTGCCGCACAGCACAATATCTTTTTTATCAACTTGCTTCTTGATTCTTTTAGGACTCTTTTTGTATGCTTCAATTTCACCAATTACGTCTTTTTCCGTTATTTTGTTTGGTTGCGCCCCAGGATAGAATTGACCAGAAGTGTAGACTACGTCAACAAATTTGTCTTTCGAGTTTTCGATAGTCACCTGTTGCGAATCAGATAACTGCTGTAATACAATAGATCGTGCTGTTACGGCTGAAGGAACTACTGCTCCTTTCCATATGTCTAGCAGCATTTTCTTTGTCTTTTCAACATATTCAAAATCATTAGAATAAAACGCCTGTTCAGCACTTCCGGATTTTTTCTCCTTTTTCTGGGATTCGGGAATTTTAAACTGAAATAGGTGCTTTCCATCAATGATTATTGTCTTCATATACTCGTTGGGAATGTGTCGGACTTCACAGAATTCTGACAAATCTAAACATTCTTTCAAGTTTTCACGCGAAATAGGAGCCATTATTTTTATTGAAACACCCCTTTTGCTTAATTCTTTTAACACAGAAGGATTCTTCCAATAAGACATAATTTCCTGTGAAGAAGTAATCATTATGATGCTTTCTTGGGCGTTTTCGAAGGTCTTGTTGAATTTAGCTGAGGCTATTTCGGGTTCATCTATGATTAGAGTTCTTTGTGGTGAAGTTCCTGTCTCTATCTGAATTATTTGTTGTTGAATAATTGTTGATTTTCGCCAGGTATCCTCAAAAATTCTGGAAAATGGTTTAACTAATGAATGGTAATTTGTTAATATTCCCGTAAAATCGTCTCGATTCTCTGAATAGCCTATTTGTTGTGAAATGAAGTAGAGGATTTCGTCGTTATCTCTGATTATAAATCTGGGAAAAGGGGCAGGTGTTAAACCTTCGTCAATATTCTGCACTTTTACTCTGATTCTAGCGTCTAGAGACCGCGCTAATTTTTTCATAACTTTGAGATGATTTTTTGAAATTTGCGTGATTATGCGGAAGTCAATTTTAGATTTCATAAGGTGACTTTGAATGCTGTCAAAAACACCGAATTGCTCAGCGCGCAACAAACCTGAAAAATTCGACATAATAGAAAAATGATTTCTTGTTTCTTCGATCATCTGCTGGATTTTTGAGTAAACATGAGTTCTTCCCTTGATCACAGTGAATTTAGAATTATTTTCTTCAACTTCTTGAAGGGCTATTGATTCCCAATCAGAGAGCAGATTTCCCTTGTTAGCTTCAATAATTTTCGCTTCTTCAAACTTCGCTTTCGCTATTGAATCTAAGACCTTTTCAAATGGAACTGCTGAGAATTTGGCTGGGCGATCAATAGTGGTGTTCACCATTGCCTTGCCTTCCAGTCTCCTAATAACGAGGTATAGTTGTTGTCTTTTCATTTTTAATGCGCTTGCGATTTCACTAGCTTTCTTTGGACCTCTCTTGGTAAGATAGAAGTAGATCTGCGCCTCTGCCTTTGTTAGACCTAGGTTCATCAAGGCTTTTAGGATTCTATCTTGACTCACTTCTCTATTTCACCTGAAAACTGCAAAATTGCATAATATTATTATGTCAATTTTTAAGTTAATTCTTTCTCTTGGAAATGTTAAGAATGGACAATTGATTATGTGTTGTTCTTCCAGTCAACTGATTTCCAGTTGGCGAGAAGCTCTTCTTTCGTTTCTAATATGGCAGCAGTTTGTTCCTTCTTGATTTTGACCAACAGATTAATGACTTCCTCGAAGGCAATTGCAGAGAAAACTGATGGTTTATTAGCACTTGCCGTTACGATTTGCTTTTCTATCAGTTTTTTGAGATTAAGATACAGCCTTTGTCTTGATGTTTCCAGGGCATCTGCTAGTTCACTTGCTTTTTTTGGGCCTTCCTTTGCAAGGTAAATATAGACCTCAGCATCGTTCTGGGTTATTCCTAAACTCACTAGACTCTTAAGCACTCGAT
>CAYSYY010000428.1:0-3769 GCA_964435265.1 uncultured Gemmatimonadota bacterium | reverse complement strand
GTATTCGAACGGCGCTGCATCCCGACAGACGGCGTTGCGCCTCCTCGCCGTAACCACCGCTACTGCGTCGTCGCCGCGCCTGGCCGGGCGGGCGCAGCGTCGCTCTCGATAACAACACGTGTCACGTGACATGACACGAGTGTTTCCGGATGAACGAACCATCTGCTCCGTGCGTGATCCTTTTGGAGAGGGGTAATACGCGAGCCTTCACCCATCCCGCCTGAACGGAGAGATCCGTGATCCGAGCGCAGAAGGTCCCCACCCTGCAGCGCACCGCTCTCATCGTCGGTGTCCTGGCGGCCATCGCCGCCGCCTGCGGCCGGCAGCCCACCCAACCCGCACCGACCGATATCCTGGGCCGGCTGGCGGCCCTGCCCGGGGTACAGGTCACCGAGATCGAATCCCGCTACGGGTACCCCCACGTCTTCCAGATCGACCTGCGCCAGCCGGTCGATCACGGCAATCCGGGGGGACGGAAATTCACCCAGCGGATCTACCTCCACTACGTCGACGAAGCCCTGCCGGTGGTCTTCTCCACCAACGGCTACGGGACCACTCCTGATTTCGTCGCCGAACTGGCCGGGATCATGGGCTGCAACCACCTCAGCGCCGTGCACCGCTTCTTCGAGGATGCCCGCCCCGATCCGGCCGACTACTCACGGCTCACCATCCGGCAGTCGGCCGGTGATCACCACCGGATCGTCGCCCTGTTCAAACGGATCTTCGACGGCCCCTGGATCACCACCGGCGGGAGCAAGAGCGGCGAGACCGCCCTCTTCCACCGCCGCTTCTACCCCGACGACGTCAACGCCACCGTGGCTTATGTAGCCCCGCTGGTCTTCGGCGCCCCCGACTGGCACTTCCCTTCCTTCTTCGACTATGTGGGCACGCCCGAGTGCCGGGCCGCCCTGCACGCCTTTCAGCGCCGCCTGCTCGGGAACCGGGAGAACTTCACAAACATGATCATGCCCTGGTTCGAGCGCCACAGCCTCACCTACTCCGGCGATCTCGACCGGCTGTTCGAGAGCCGGGTGGTGAGCTATCTGTGGAACTTCTGGCAGTATCACGACCGCGATTGCACGACCATCCCCACTCTGGCGATCGGGGATTCGCTAGCCTTCGAGCACCTTGCTGCGGTCGCCAAACTCGATCGTTCCTCCGATGAGGGCTATACCTACTACGAGCCGTATTATGTCCAGGCCTACACCGAGCTGGGGTACCCGGCGAGCCCGGTCGAGCATCTGAGCGACCTGCTCGTGTATTCCTACAACCAGCCGCCGCCCGAGGGGATCACCTACGATCCGTCGACGGTTCTGGATGTCTATACCTGGCTGCTTCTGGAAGGCAACGAGATCATCTTCATCTACGGCGGCATCGATCCGTGGTCGGCCCGCGCGGTGGAACCGATCGGGATCACCAACGCGCTCTTCATCATGCAGGAGGGCGAAGATCACCTGGTGCGGATAAGCGATCTCGACCGGCAGCAGGACGTGCTCGATTCCCTGAGCGCCTGGCTCGGGATCGAGGTCGGTTACGCCGCCGGCGCACGGGGCATCTTCGTGCCGGTCTGGGCGAGCGAAGAGGAGCGCTGGCTGCCGCCGCGGTAGTAGAGGATCGCCGGCTGCCGCGGCGCCCCGATTGCAGAGCGTTCCGGAGCCTTCCGGAGAGGCGGCGACCGTCAGGGAAAGTGCTCCTCCGCTTGTTATCCGGCCGGGCGGGCGGCGAGGATCATGTCCAGCAGGTGCATCCACTCGCTGAGCGTTACATTCATCCCGTTGTAGGAATCGACCCGGTGCACGAATACGACCTCGGCCTCCGGGATCACCAGGATCACCTGCCCGTAGGCGCCCAGCGCCGCGTACATGCGGAACGGGCTGACATTGGTCCAGCTCTCGTCTTCCCCGTAGCCCGGCGGGAAGATCCACCACATGTAACCGTACTGCGTACCCGGAATATACTCCCCTGAATCCGACCACGAGGTGATGCTGTCCTCCACCCACGCCGCCGGCACGATCTGCCGGCCCGACCAGACCCCGTTCTGCAGGAACAGGAGGCCGAACCGCGCCGCATCACGGGCCGAGATCTGGAAGTGGTAGGCCGGATGGATCGATCGCTCCGTCTGGTAGTAGTACTGGGTATCGTCGAGCCCGAAGTCCTCCATGCCGAGCTCATCTCCGATCCTCTCGACCAGACATTCGAAGAAATCCCGGCCCGTCTCCTGGTTGAAGATGGTCGCCAGGGCATTGAAATCCCAGTTGTTGTAACACCAGTGCTCACCCGGCAGGTAGGCGTCCCGATCCGGTTTATAGTCATGCATGCCTTCGGTCTCGGCTGCCGCCGTATGGTAGACGCCCGACCGGGCCATCAGCAGGTGGATCACCCGGGCCTGTTTCTCCTGTTCGGTCAGCGGAGGATCGTCATCGATACCCAGCTCCTCCATGGTCTTCTGCAGATCGATTAGCCCTTCCCCGGCGTAGATACCGCACATCGCACTCATGAAGCTCTTCCGGGCTGAGTGGGTGAGGTACTCCTCCGTATACGCCCCCCAGGCCGCCAGGACCCGGTCCTGGTAGACCACCACCACCGCTGCTGAATTCAGGGTTTCGAAGTACTCTCTGGCTTCTTCCAGCAGGTCGGCCCGCCAGCCCGCCTGTTCCGGAGTCCGGAAATACGCCCAGCTGCCGGTGATGACCGGATGATCGTTCGATGCGGACTGAGAGCTGCAGCCTCCGGCGGAGAGAAGGCAGAGTGACAGTGTAATGAGCAGGGCGACAGAACGTTTCCTCATCTTCGAGCTCCTGGAGAAAGATCGTGCGGAGTCGGTGATATCGCGGTCTGCCGGGGAACCGCTGACGATGACCTCACCTCTGGTAACGTCGATCACTCACAGGTTGTTTCTCCCGGTTGTTCCCCGGTCACGGTCCCGCTGTCGTGCGGGGACCCGGGGGGAGCGGTCGCGCTGTCCTCCCGTTTTGCCCGCCGCCGGTTCTGTGGTACATTCCTGCACAGCGGCCGGCAGGCGCCCTGCGATGCCTGCCACGAGGAATCCGGACACCGGTTCAGGACCGGGACAAGGGAGAAGCGGCGGCCATGCACCTGACCTTCTTCGATACCCTGACCTTCATCGCCTTCATCCTCCTGGTCGTCGGGATATCCCTCTGGAACTCCCGCAAGGAGGACACGTCGGAGGACTACTTCCTGGCCGGTCGGGGCCTGACCTGGTGGCTGGTGGGGTTCTCGCTCATCGCTTCGAACATCAGCTCGGAACATTTCGTGGGACAGGCGGGCAAGGGCTTCGGGCCCTCCGGGTTGGCGGTGGCCAGTTTCGAATGGATCGCCGCCATCACGCTGGTCTTCGTGGCCATCTTCTTCCTGCCGAAATTCCTGCGCAGCGGCATCTACACCATCCCCGAGTTCCTGGAGTACCGCTTCAATCCCACCGCCCGGGCCATCATGGCCTTCTTCATGATGATCGCCTACGTGGTGGTCGCCATGGCCACCGTCCTCTACTCCGGCGCCATCGCGCTCAAGGCCATCTTCGGCATCAACACCCTGCTCGGCATCTGGCTCATCGGCCTGATCGCCGGGGCCTACACGATCTACGGGGGGCTCAAAGCGGTGGTGTGGTCCGACCTGCTGCAGGGGGCCGCCCTGCTTCTGGGCGGCCTGCTCGTGACCGTACTCGGTTTCCAGGCAGTGGGCGGGGTGGGCGCTTTCTTCCAGCACAACGCCGACAAGTTGCACGTCATCCTGCCCGCCGACACCCCCG
>CAYSYY010000427.1:0-3772 GCA_964435265.1 uncultured Gemmatimonadota bacterium | reverse complement strand
CCGCCGGAAGACCGGGGCGATGAGCCAGAAGAAGGGGGTGACGGGGAGCCAGAGCCACTGGTACCAGATCCCCGAGGCGCCGTCGGTGTAGGTCTTGGCCGAAACGCTCACCGCCTGGTCGGAGTGGGTTCCGGTGCCGAAGGTGAAGAACATCATCAGGAGCTTGCCGTATTTGCGGTCGCTGATGAAATAGCTCGACATGCTTTTCACCCGCCGCGCCGCCCATACGCCGATGACGGCGATGCCGGCGAGATAGAGCACGATCACCAGCCAGTCGATCCAGTTCACCCCCAGCATCAGGCGGCCTTTCCGCGGCGGTTCATGATGACGCGACGACCTCGGCCATGGCCTGGAGGTTGGCGATCGGGGTGCCCGGGGACACCCCGCCGCCGGCGGAGACGAGCAGGGGACCGTACCGGGCGGCCTGCGCGATCAGGTCGGCGGTCGCGACCCGGACCTGCTCCGGGGTGCCCCGCACCAGCAGGTCGAGGGGGGAGAGGTTCCCCATCAGGACGACCTCGTCCCCCAGCGCCTGCCGGACCCGCTCCAGGCCGATCTCGTGACTGAAATTGAACACGTCCATGCCGATCGCGGCCAGCCCCTCGAGCATCTTCTCGTTGGGCGTGTCGTTGTGATAGATGTGGATCATGTCGGGGAAGGCCGAGAAAATCCGCGTGAGCCGGGGCAGGGCGAAGGCGGCGGCATCCTCGGGCCCGATCAGGCCGACGATATCGTCCAGGACCAGCACCCCGAGCGGTTGCTGCATCCGCGCGAGCTGACTGCGCAGCCAGGCGATGCACAGTTCGGTGGTCTTGTCGAGCAGGGCCGAGCAGGCGTCCGGCTCCAGTTGAGTGGCCATGAGCAGTTCGGTCACCCCCGTGAGGTGGGCCGCCACCGCCAGGGGCCCCCGGGCCGCGGCCAGGCGCGGCGCCAGCCCCCGCTCGGCCAGCAGTGGGCCCATCCGTTCGTAGTGGCGCAGCACCGCGGGCATCAGGCCGTCCGTCTCGGGATCGGGCACGGAGGCTTCGGCCAGGGCCGCCACCCCGCCCGGATGCGGCCGGATCGCCGGAGGGGAAGTACGGCTCCACCGGATCGGCACCCCCCAGCCGCTCGGCTCGGCGGCCATGCCGTACTCCATCCAGGCGCCGGGGACGAAAGCCACGCCGGGCAGATCGGCTGCCGCCCGCTCCTGGGCGGCGAGCCAGAGGGCGGGATCGAAGTAGTAATCGAGGGTGTCGATCCCCAGGTATCCGGGAAGCCAGGGGGAGTCGATGATCAGGGCCGCCATCGTCCGCTCCCGGGTGGGCCGGCGCACCAGTTCGGTGAAGGCGGCCAGGGTTACCTGATAATCCACGGCGGCCATCGCTTCAGTCGAGCCGGTAGGCCTGCTTCGCCAGATCGCGGGCCAGGGCGCGGCTCATGGTCTCGGCTTCGTCGCGGTCGATGACGTGGCGGGCCACCAGACCGGCCAGCCAGGTGCAGTCCGCCCGCCGCGCCAGATCGTGCCGGGCGGGGATCGAGACGAAGGAGCGGGTGTCGTCGTTGAAGCCGACGGTGTTCCAGATCCCGGCCGTCTCGGTGATGTGCCGGCGGTAGCGCAGCATCCCCTCGAGACTGTCGTGGAACCACCAGGCCGGACCCAGTTTCAGGGCCGGATAGTGGCCGGCCAGCGGGGCCAGCTCCCGGCTGTAGGCCGATTCATCGAGGGTGAAGACGATCAGGGTGAGGCGCGGGTCGTTGCCGTAGCGGTTCAGCAGGGCGTGCAGGTTCCGGGTGTATTCGGTCGCCACGGGGATGTCGGCTCCCCGGTCGGGACCGAACCGGTCGTAGAGAGGCTGGTTGTGGTTCCGGTACGAGCCGGGATGGAGCTGCATGACCAGCCCGTCCTCGAGGCTCATGCGGGCCATCTCCATGAGCAGGTGGGCGGTGAAGAGCCGGGCGTCTTCTGCAGTCGCTTTCCCCCGCAGGGCCCGTGCGAAGATGGCCTCCAGCTCGCGGCCGGAGAGCTCCCCGGTCAGCGGGATTTCCACCCCGTGATCGGTGGAGACCGCCCCCCGGCTCCGGAAGAAGTCGCGGCGGATCTCCAGGGCCCGGATGAAGCCGGCGGCATCGTGAACCTCGATCCCGGCCGCGGCGCCCAGGGCTTCGAGCTCGGCCCGCCACCCTTCACCGGTGATCGCGAAGAGGGCGTCGGGGCGGAAACAGGGGATGATCCTCCCCCCCCAGCCGGAAGCGGCGATCTGCTGATGAGCGGTCAGGGGATCGGCCGCGCCGTCGGTGGTCGTCAGCACCTCGATGCCGAACCGGTCGTAGAGCGCCCGGGGCAGGAACGCCGGTGCGGGCAGCTGCTCCTGGATCCGGTCGTATATCGCCATGGCGGTGGCGCCGGAGAGCTTCTCGTAGATCCCGAACACGGCCGCGAGGGTGTGGTCGAGCCAGAGCCGGGTGGGGGTGCCGGTGAAGAGGTGGTAGTGATCGCCGAGGAGCTGCCAGATCCTCCGGGAATCGGTTTCGACCGGTGTGTCGTCGCGGGTGGGGATGCCGAGGGCTTCCAGAGCGATGCCCCGGGAGTAGAGCATCCGGTAGATGTAATGATCGGGGATCACGATCAGGGCGGTGGGATCGGGGAAGGGGGCGTTGTCGGCGAACCAGCGGGGATCGCAGTGACCGTGCGGGCTCACGATGGGCAGATCCCGGACGCCGGCGTAGAGTTCCCGGGCGACAGCCCGGACGGCGGGATCGGGATCGAAGAAGCGGTCCTCGTGCAGGCTCCCTGCGCTCATCCCGGCCATGCCGTCTCCTCGCTGATGCCCGCGCCCCGTCGCCGGTCGCGCTCCCCCCATGCGACCCATTCCGCGGCCCGCGATGCGGCACGAGTATACACCGGCAGAAGCGGAAGGGAACCGGTCACTTCTCGGCCGGGGATCCGTCGGATCGGGGTGGGGTGCCGCGCTCTTCCAGGATCCGCGCGGCCTGCCAGGGGTACGCTCCGTTATCGGGCTGCCCGGGTTCCCGCTCGAGGTCATCGAGGGCGAAGGCGCCGTAGAGCTGTTCGGTCAGGGCGGGGGAGCTGTGCCCCAGCACCTGACGGACCTCCTCCAGGGTTGCGCCGCTCCTGAGCAGCCAGACCGCACAGGTCGCCCGCAGGGCGTGGAAGTAGCCCTTCTCGATGCCGGCCTTCTGCTTGGCCCGGATCCAGGCGGTGTAGACGGCCTGTCGCGACCGGAAGGGGAACGGGCGCGCGAGTCCGTGCCGTTCACTCCGCGCCAGGATCGCACCGCACTCCTCGACCAGGGGGATGATCCGCGCCCGACCCCCCCGGGTGCGGATACGCACCGTGTGCCAGGGATTGTCTCCCTCGCTGAGGATGTCCTCCCACTCGAGCGCGAGCGACTCCGACAGGCGCATACCGGTCCAGATCGACCAGTGGATGAGTCCGTGGTACTTTTCGGGCAGGAGGGCGAGGATGTCGACGATCTCTTCCGGTTCGAAGAAGACGGTCGCTCCCCGGTCGCCCTCGCGCCACTTGTGGACCGCCTGGCAGGGATTGGCGGTCAGGTAGCCGTTCCTGACGCCCCACGCAAGGGCCGCGTTTACAACGCGGCGTTCCCGATTGGCGGTGACGGTCTTCAGCTCTCCGCGGTTGATCCGGTTCTGCCAGTACCAGCGCAGTTCCTCGGGCTGCGGCGGCCAGCCGCAGGCCGCGAGTATGCGCGGGACGATCTCGGAGATCAGCGCGCCGGCGCGCGGGGTCCGGTTCCCGCGGACCTGC
>CAYSYY010000426.1:0-3784 GCA_964435265.1 uncultured Gemmatimonadota bacterium | reverse complement strand
TGCGAAGGCGCAACCATTCACAGGCCCTAATATGGCTGATTTGACGATACTAAAAACGGTTAAGGAGACTGCCGTCAATACTATAAATGAAAATCCACGGATCAGCTTTTCCATAACGAATTATCTCCTCCTTAGATCTCACCAATACTGACATGTACATTGTCGAACTAGAACAGCCCTTCCAGTATCAAACAGTCCAATAAAAAGTTCCGGCTTTGCCCCCTTAACTATATAAACGAAAACTATGCTGCTCGGACAATAGAATCCATATGATGATTCTTATTTGGCGAAGATAGCAGTAATCGGTGAAAAAAGGCGAAATGAAACTGCTCATTTTATTCTTGCGGTTTCATTTAAAGGTTATATGTTTATTCCCTACTCTGATCATTCCAGAACTTAGCTCTTTCAAACATCCGATCAGCACCATAATTGTACCAATCATCTCTAAGCCCTCTTCAAACATAGCCTCTAATATCCGCAGAAATGAAGGCATACCGGAGGTAATATGAGCAATAAGTTCAGCGCCCATACTGCCAAAGGCAAAGATAATCAATCCCCCTAATATCCAGTTTCGTAACGTGCTTTCATTGTTTCTTATGATCATGATGTAATATGAACATATCATAAAGAAGATCGCTGCAAAGGGGGCATAGACGTATACCCACTTTACATGTAATGCTTGATCGATGATTTCATGTACAGAAGCGGCTTCATCCAAGGAAAGAAAGCAGTAAACGGAGCTGAAAAGAAACCAGAAGTACTCTTCTAGTGTTTTTCCATTTGGGTTTTCACTTCTATTATTCGAAAAATAAATCAGCACAGAACACACTGAAACCGAATACAACAATGTGCTTGAAAACCAGGTTGGAACATTTCCCTCATTATCCAAATTGAATCTACTATGTATGGTCCAAGATAGCGTTTCTGGAATTAAATGCATTATTATCAATCCAGCTACAATAAATAGAAGCGTGAAAAGTATTTTTCGAATTGATATTTCCATTCAATTATCCTCCAAAAAAAATTGTATAGCGTTGTGTGCGGAGTGAAGAGAACAGTAATCCGACTGATAATAAGATATCCTAGAGCAAATAAATAATAAGCTCGAACCGGATCATCTGGCGGGATATAATCTCCAATGCTTTGTCAACGCATGTTTATTGTTTACTGTCGCCGAATCGATATGTCATCGGTGGATCCCTTTCTTCTTCAATAAGGAAATTGTAGCATATATTTTGGCTCTCTACTACCTTACTTGTTGTCGGATAGTTTAATTTCCATCAATTATGAGACAGGCTTTTTTTTCGGCGGGGGTTGTTTAGCTTCATTTCACAGGCAGGGTCACCCAGGAGATTGTACATCAGTGCCTCACGTCGAAGTTTTCCACAGACAAACAGCTCATTTTGTTCCCTGCCTGGCACAGCGTTCATAAGCCGTATTGCATGCGGGTTGCCCTGAGCTATTTCCGCCAAGGTGCCTTCTCCACGCGCATAGAGTTTCTTCTGAATACCAAGTACTAAATCACCGATCGTGTCAACCCTTTGATCAAATTGATCGATCATGGCCATAGCGAAGAAGTAGTTTGTCAGCGGATTTGTTCCCGCCGTCGCAGCGACCACACCAATAGGTCCGCCCGGGTGTTTGGCAAAGGCCTCTGAAAGTGAAGGGCCCAAAGATCGGGGCGTATCGAACTTGCCCGAATCGCAACCTAAGAGGACCATCGCTCCGGATGGCCTATTTGATGTTATCGAGGCCACGTCTTCCACTGAGAGAAAGACATCTTTTCCGTGATACGAGGCGGGCGTGATACTCCTAAATGAGCCATGTGAGGCGACAACTGAAAGAAAGGGAGATTGGCTGATCTGATTCAGGAAGATTTTGGGTTGGTCGGGTAAATGTCCACTGTGGTCGGAATGGGGGTCTCCATCAATCATGAAGAGGGTAACCCATTTTGGCAAACGTTCCGGCAAAGCGTCGGCGATTAGACGAATTTGCGAAGAATACCCCTTAGCTCCTGCCCAGACAATCGCCCGTAACCACCCGGACGGCTGTTCTTGATATTGGTAAGTCAATATTTTCCGAATTTGTGCCTTGAGTTGTGACGTACTTCGCACGGCCAGTCGACCGACAGGAACATCCGGACATCCATCCCCGTCCAGGTCACCGTACAATACATCCGTCAGAAATTCATCTATCTGTTGATTGACTCGTGATGTTTGCGTAATCGATGGAACATGCCATTCATCCCATTCTTCTTCATCCGCGCCGCAATCACCGACAATGAGAATATAGCGGCAGCGCTCTCTGTGCTCTACCTGTTCTCTTACCCAATCTCTGATGTCTTTTGTTGAAGGCGTAGGCTTCCAAGGATGGATCAATACATCGAACCCATTTTCTTCTCGAACATTTACCCACCGATCGAGTGTTTCGTTGAAGAGGTCGCGCGTGATGACGAGATATAATCCGGCATTGTCTGCGACAGCATCCGAACGAGGTGGTTTGGCTGGCGCTAGAATCATTGTCAGGCTTCCCGCGAAAAGTGTGATGCCCATGGCAGCGATCACTCCCATCTTTTTCCATTTGAGGATCACAAAGACACATAGAGAAAAGATGAAAATAAGCAAACAGAGGGTCTGATAAATGCGCAGTCCCGGGATAATTTCTGGCCCCGCGTCTGCACCTCTGAAATATTCACTGATAAAGCGGTGGGTAGCCAGCAACATGCCGTAAAGCGGGGGAAGATAGGGGCGCCGTTCAGGTTTCCGCCATAATACCTGGAGTATCGCCATGGATATAAGTTCGCCAACCATACTGTAGATTGGCGTAGGATGAACCATCTCGTTGAGTTCTTCCGAATAGATGCTCCAAGGAAGGGAGGTGGGTGCTCCATAACAGCAACCGGAAAAGACACACCCCATTCTGCTGATCGCATGGCCCAGTGCCAGCCCCGGAGCCATGCTGCCCAGATTGGACCAAAATGGTTTCCGGGCCGCTTTCAGAACGACCATCACTGCAAAGGAACCAAAAAAGGGCCCCGCCAGCCAGGTGCCCGTTCCCTGCCAGAAGGCTATCGCAGTGATTGGGTCATCCCAGAGTAGTTGTGGATAAAAGATAAGCACATAAACAATCCTCGTGCCCAGGAGCCCCCCATACAGACCGATTGTCACCGCAACCACCGCAAGGGGAAAGGAAGAGCCGTTCTTCACCATGTTGCGGACACATAAGGAGCCTCCGAACAGGAATCCGGCCATCACCCAGAACCAGTAGTCTGTGACCATGCTTAGGATAGATTGTGCCATTCAATCACCAAATTGAGGGCCGTATGCACGGCAAAAACCCAGCCGATACCTCCGCTGAAATGGGTTATTACGCCAAAGACAAGACCTAATGCCATCACACCGCCAAGAAAAACAGTATGGCTAAAGAATGCCGCTCCCAAATGCATGTGAAATGCAGTGTAAAGACAACTCTGAAATAGAATGCCCATGGGTGCCCCGAACCGCTCAATGGCGGTGGGTTGAATCATGCCGCGATAACAGATTTCCTCCGTTGCTCCGGTCAAAGTCGCTTTTAGGATGCTGATGACGATAAAGGCTGTGCCGGGGCCGGATGCTGAAGGTTCCGTCGACAGGACTTCATATAATGCCCAACTCCAGATCCCGAAGAGCCCGATCCATAATGTAGTTTTGATGGGAATAGAAAAGAACCCACCCTTCCATCTGCCCCATGACACATTATGGGTGGGTACTGCTGATTGACGGGTTATTAAAACGGGTGTTAATAC
>CAYSYY010000425.1:0-3789 GCA_964435265.1 uncultured Gemmatimonadota bacterium | reverse complement strand
CGATGAGCGATCCGGGCAGAACCATCCTCGTCGTCGACGATGAGAAAACCGTCCGGGACCTGATCCGATGGATTCTCGAAGAGGCCGGTTTCACCGTGCTCGAGGCCGGTGACGGGGATGAGGCGCTGGAGGTGTTCCGCTCGTCGGGAGCCGACCTGGTCCTGACCGACCTGGTGATGCCCGACCGGGAAGGCATCGAGACCATCACCGAACTGCGCCGGATCGACCGATCGGCCAGGATCATCGCCATGTCGGGGGCGATCGACAGCGACACCTACCTCAAGCTCGCCGGCACCCTTGGCGCCGTCTGCACCCTCAATAAACCCTTCCGCAGGGATGAGCTCCTCGCAGCGATCGATGCCGCTCTGACCGACTGATCGCGTTCTCCGTGTATTCAGTTCTCATCGGCGGGGCGAACCCGGCGACGGAGCTTCTTCTTCTCGGCGCGCTCCTTCTTCTCCCGCAGCCGCTTCTCCCGTTCGGCACGGAAGGATCTCTTCTTCCGCTTCTTCCGGCGTTCGGCCTCCTCGCTCGCCCGCTCGATGGCTTCGAGCCGCGCGGCCAGGCGCTCGAGGGCGGCCAGACGGTTCTGGTACTGGGAGCGGGAATCGGCGGCCACTACCGAGATCCCGGTCGGGCGGTGGGTCAGCCGCACGGCGGTGGACGAGCGGTTGCGGTGCTGCCCGCCGGGGCCGCCGGTACGGGTGAACTCGATATCGCATTCCTCGGCCAGCTTCTCCAGATCCATATCTTCATGATAAGGGATGGTCCGTCATCATTTGCCGCCCGGCCGGCCGGCCTGTTACATTGCTTCCGGTTCACTGCACCCCGGATCTGGATTGGATCCTGGTACGATCCCGGGTCACACCGCGGAGGTCGCCTCATGCCCTTCAAGCCCGTCCCTCTCGAGCGGTCGCTCGTTGACACGATCATCGCCGAACACGGCATCGCCGTCGGTACGGCCTCGATCCGGGAGGTGAACCGGGTCATCAGCGCTATCGAAGAACAGAGCGGCCTGACCTTCATCCGGATGGAGTTCGGCGTGCCCGGGCTAGCCCCCGACCCGATCGCCCTCGAGGCCGAGATCGAAGCCCTCGCCCGGCGCGGTCTGGGAGGGGTGTATGCCCCCTTCGACGGGATCCCCGACCTGAAGGAGGCGGCCCGGGACTTCATGAAGGCTTTCCTGGATCTGGAGGTGCCGGCGAGCTGCTGCATCCCGACCGTCGGGGCCATGCACGGCGGTTTCATCAGCATGGGCATCGCCGGCCGGCGGTTCGAGGACCGGTCATCTGTTCTCTTCCTCGACCCGGGCTTCCCGGTCAACAAGCTGCAGTGCCAGATCTGGGGGCTCACCAACGATTCGATCGATATCTACGACTGCCGGGGGGAGAAGCTGCTCGCGACCATTGAGGAACACTTCGCCGGCGGGCGCGTGGCCGGGATCCTCTACAGCAATCCCAATAATCCTTCGTGGGTCTGCTTCAAGGAATCCGAACTCGAAGGGATCGGCCGGCTCTGTTCGGAGTACCGGGTCATCGCCATCGAGGATCTGGCCTACTTCGGGATGGATTTCCGGTCTGAGTACGGAATCCCGTTCCAGCCGCCCTTCCAGCCCACGGTGGCCACCTACACCGACCAGTACATCCTGCTGATCTCATCCTCGAAGATCTTCAGCTACGCCGGACAGCGGGTAGCCCTGGCGGTGGTATCACCCAAACTCTTCACCGAAACCTCGGCGAACCTGGGCCGGTACTTCGGTACCACCAATCTGGGCCACGCCTTCGTCCACGGGGGGGTCTATCCCACCACCGCCGGCGTGCCCCAGGGACCGCAGCACGCCCTGGCGGCGCTGCTGCGGGCGACGGTGAACGGTGACCTGCGCTTAACCGAACCGCTGAAGGAATACGCCCGGCGGGCCGGAGCCATGAAGGCGGCTTTCCTCGACAACGGTTTCTCCCTGGTCTACGACAACGACCTGGGCGAGCCGCTGGCCGACGGCTTCTATTTCACCGTTACCTATCCCGGCTTCGACTGCGCCGGGCTGATCGAGGAGCTCATCTACTACGGGGTGAGCGCCATCGGTCTGAACACCACCGGGAGCCGGGTGGGGGAGGGGATCCGGGCCTGCGTCTCGATGACCCCGCTCGAACGGGTTCCCGAACTGCGCCACCGCCTGGAGGCCTTCCAGCGCGACCACCGGAAGAGATAGACCGGGATCGAATCGGGGCTGGTCACGATCCCGTGAAGGCGGCAGATTGAGGGCCATGTCGACCGCTGCGATCGTCCTCTTCCTCGCCCTCGTCCTCGGGGCGCTCTTCTTCCCGTTCGATCTCCTGCGTCGCCGCCGGCGGCCGGATACGCCGACGGAGCGGGTGGACGAGCGCGACGTCATGTTCTCCCGGGTCAGCCGGGTCTCCGGGACAGCGTCGTATGAGGAGTTCTACGCCCGCCGGCCGGAGTGGCAGGCGACCGATGACCGTATCAGGGCGATGACCCCCCTCATGAAGCCGGGGGCGCGCTACTTCGACCCGGTCCTGAGCCGCGAGGCCGAGGACTACTTCGAGCACAGCCGGACGGTGGTCCCCGATGCCGACCTGGTCGAGCGGCTGGCGGTGCGCCTGCGCGCCTGCGCCGATCCCGATAGAGAACTGCGCACGATCCTGCGGGAACTCGGGGCGGTGGCGGTGGGCTGTACGCCGCTGCAGGAGGAATACCTCTACACCCACAAGGGCCGGTTCGAGACCGACTACGGCCGCGTGATCGACGACGCGCTCCCGTCGGTCGTGGTCTTCCTGACCGAGATGGAGTACGAGGCCATGCAGCGCTCCCCCCGGGCCGAAACGATCCGGGAATCGGGGCGCCAGTACTGGCGGGGCGCGGTCATAGCCAAGACGGCGGCGGCGGCCCTGCGCACCGCCGGCTGGCGGGCGAAGGCACAGTTCGACGCCCATTACGACCTCATCCTGCCGCCCCTGGCGGTGGCGGCGGGGCTCGGGGAAGTGGGGCGGAACAACATTCTGATCGCCGACCGCTATGGGAGCCGGGTCCGGATCGGAGCGGTGACGACCGATCTGCCCGTGCGCAGCGACCGTCCCCGCCGTCTGGGAGTCGATCATTTCTGCCGTATCTGCCGCAAGTGCGCTCTGAGCTGCCCATCCCGGGCGCTGCTCACGGATCGACCGGTTGAGGTGCGGGGATTGGAGAAGTGGACGACCGGGGTCGAGCAGTGCTACGCCTACTGGCGACAGGTGGGGACCGACTGCGGTATCTGCATGGCGGTCTGTCCCTTCTCGCACCGCAGCACCTGGTTCCACAACCTGATACGCTCTATCATTCCGCTCAATCCGTGGTTGCGGCATATCGCCCGGTTCGGCGACGATCTGGTCTACGGTCGCGTCTGGGCGATCCCGCCGGCAGTGAAGGGAAAGCGGGTGGGGGGCGGTGAGGGGCGGGGTGCGGGGTGGGACTCGATCGACTGACCGGGATCTGTCCGAGGAGTCCGTCCATGTCCGAGTATTTCGGCACCGTGCTGGCGATCGATGACGATCCCGTCATCCTCAGGCTGCTCGAAACCGCCCTGAGCAAACGCGGCTACGACGTGCTGCAGGCGCGGGACGGGGTGGAGGGCTGGACGATCCTGGAGGAGCAACATGAGGGAGTCGATGCCATCCTGCTCGATCGCCGGATGCCGCGCATGGACGGCATGGAGCTGCTGCGGCGGATGAAGGAGCACCCGGGGATGAGGCGCATCCCCGTCATCATGGAAACGGCCGCGCGGGCCCGGCATGA
>CAYSYY010000424.1:0-3794 GCA_964435265.1 uncultured Gemmatimonadota bacterium | reverse complement strand
ATGACATCATGATCAGGCAGGAAGGCTGAGGATCATGGACCTGTCCGTCACCGTCGTCGACGCCTTCACCGCCCGCCCCTTCACCGGCAATCCCGCCGCGGTCTGCCTGCTCCCCGCGCCGCGATCCGATGAGTGGATGCAGCTCATCGCCCGGGAGATGAACCTCTCCGAGACCGCCTTCCTGCTCGAACAGGCCGACGGCTTCGGGCTGCGCTGGTTCACTCCGACGGTCGAGGTGGAGCTGTGCGGCCACGCCACCCTGGCCAGCGCCCACGTTCTGTGGGAGCGGAAACTGCTCGGCGCCGACGCCGAAGCCCGCTTCCACACCCGCAGCGGTCTGCTGACCGCCCGCCGCACCGGCGCTCTGATCGAGCTGAACTTCCCCGCCGATCCGGCCACGGCCACCGAGACCGCTCCCGACCTGAGGGAGGCCCTGGGGACGACTCCCGAGTTCATCGGCCGCTCCCGGTGCTGCCTGCTCATCGAACTCGCCTCGGCCGAAGCCGTACGCAATCTCAAGCCCGACTGCACCTGGCTCTCGGCCATCACCAGCGGCGGGGTGATCGTGACCGCCGCGGCCGATGCCGCCGAGGGCGGTGCATCCGGGGGCATTGCTGCCGGGAGCGGTTCCACCGGATCCGATAACGCCACGACCGATACCGCCGGTGTCGACACCGCCGGGAGCGATCATCCCCGGGTCGACTTCGTCTCCCGCTTCTTCGCCCCCGCCCTGGGGATCGACGAGGATCCCGTCACCGGCGCCGCCCACTGCTGCCTGGCCCCCTACTGGGCGCAGAAGCTCGGCCGGACCGAGCTGGTCGGCCACCAGGTCTCCGCACGCGGCGGGATCGTGCGAATGCGCCTGGAAGGCGATCGGGTCGTCCTGGGAGGCGAGGCTGTAACGGTCCTGCACGCCACCCTTTCGGAGGCGGCGCTGGGTTAGATATCATCTCCATACCCTATGGAAGCCTGGAATCTGATCAGTCTGGCCGGGATCCCGATCCTGCTCACGATCGCCTGGCTCGGAAGCGCCGACCGCCGGCGCCTGAACTGGCGCCTGATCGGATTCGGGACCGGGTTGCAGCTGCTGATCGCCGTCTTCGTCTTCCTGATCCCGGCGGGCCGGAGCTGTTTCATCTTCCTGAACGACGTGGTGATGCAGGTACTCGAGACCGCCCGGGCCGGCACCGAGTTCGTCTTCGGCCGGCTGGCTCTGGCTCCGGGGACGGCCAACGCCGCCGGTGAGACGTCGCTCGGCTTCAACCTCGCCTTCCAGGGACTGGCCACGGTCATCTTTTTCGCCAGTCTGATGGGTCTGCTCTACTTCGCGGGCATCATGCAGCGCATCATCCGGGCCTTCGCCTGGCTCTTCACCCGTCTGTTCGGCACCAGCGGGGCCGAATCGCTGAGCGTGAGCTCCAACATCTTCGTCGGTGCCGAAGCCTATCTGACCATCCGCCCCTACCTGGATCACATGACCCGGTCCGAGCTGTGCACCATCCTCACCGGCGGCATGGCCACCATCGCCTCCACCGTCCTGGCGCTCTACGTGGGGATGCTCCAGTCCACCTTCCCGACCATCGCCGGCCACCTGATCTCGGCCTCGATCATCTCGGCTCCGGCCGCCCTGGTAATGTCCAAACTGCTGCTCCCCGAAACCGGGGAGCCGATCACCCTGGGCCGGGTGGTCGAGCCCGAATACGCACGCGAGAGCAACCTCATGGAGGCGGTCATCAACGGGGCCATGGCGGGGGTGAAACTGGCGGTCGGCATCGCCGCCCTGCTGCTGGCCCTGATCAGCCTGGTGGCCCTGGCCGATCTGCTGCTGGGCTGGCTCGGCGCACCCGTCAACGCGCTCTTCGGCTGGGAGACGGAGTGGTCGCTGGCCGGACTGGCCAGACTCCTCTTCTACCCCTTCACCCTGATCATCGGCGTGCCTCCGGCCGATGCGGGCGAGATCGCCCGGGTGATCGGGGAGCGGATCGTGGTCACCGAGGTGCAGTCATACCAGGACCTGGCGGTCCTGCTCTCCGAAGGGGCCCTGCAGCACTCCCGCTCCCCGGTGATAGCCGCATACGCCCTCTGCGGTTTCGCCCACTTCGCCTCGATCGCGATCTTCGTCGGGGGAGCGACGGCACTGGCTCCGGGGCGGACGAAGGATCTGGCCTCGGTCGCCTTCCGTGCGCTGGTGGCCGCTACCCTGGCCTGCCTGATGACCGGCGCCATCGCCGGCGCGGCCTTCACCAACGCGTCCATCCTCGGAATCTGAAGCCTTCGGGCGGTATCAACGAGAGGCCGGCAATCCACAAGTCGCAGGTTCGAATCCTGCCCCCGCTACCAATACTGTATTCCTCTCCATGCCATAGAGGGAAAGCGCCGGCTTGACTCAAGATGAGGTAGATCATGCTGCAAGAAGATATATGAGCTTTCTGGCCTGGTGCTCGTTTACAGGTGTGAACCGGTGTCGCACGCGAGCAACGACAGGGGCGATTTCGGCCCATACTGAGACCGGAGATTTCGCGCATGCAGAATCGGATCTGGCGGCTCGGTGTATTCATCGCCCTCACCGCCTGTTCGAACCCCGGGAATACCTTCACGGTCGTGGAAAGAGACGGCGTGCGGTACGTACACAATCTCGCTCCCGCCCGGGGGGAGGAACCGGGGATCGCGACCGAGCACGTGAAGACGATCGGCCAGGCCGAAGCCGAGGACGACCGCTACCTGCTGCTCCGTCCCATCGACGCCGTCGCCGGCGATGACGGGAGCATCTTCATCCTCGATTCCAGCCGCCCGGCGATCAGGAAGTACGACGCCGGGGGCGTCTTCGTCGCCGATTTCGGTCGGGAGGGTTCCGGTCCGGGTGAGTTCCGGGGATCGTTCTGCCTCGATCGGGACCGTGAGGGCAATGTCTACTTCACCGATGTGCACAATGCCCGGCTGGGCAGTTTCTCGGCTTCAGGGGAAATCCGGCCGGGCGTCGTCCTGAAGAGCTTCTTCCATATCTTCTGTCTGCTCTCCGACGGCCGGATCGTCGGTCTCGATCTCAGCCGGGAGGAGGATCCGATGAAGGTGGCCCGCCTGCTCGACGCTCAGGGCAACCCGACCGGGACCTTCGGCGAATCGTACCGGCACGACGATGAATTCATGGAGTTCCGGCTCAACATGAGCAACATCGAGCGGGATGACGCCGACGGCATCTACATCTCTTTCGACAACCACAACCGGATCGATAAGTATTCACCGCATGGTGCCCTGATCATGCGGATCGACCGGCCCCTGCCCTACCGCATCCGGCACGGCATGAGGATGGTGACAACCGAGACTGAGGGCGAGACAGTGGCCGAACCCGAACCGGATCTGACCGATGTCTCCTTCGGCATCGGCGTGGACGGCTCAGGGCGCATCTGGGTGCTGACCTTCGTTGAACAGCCCGCCGATGACATGACCATTCCCGCCCGGATGGAGAACGCGCCTCAGAGGATGCGATTCGAGGTCTTCGCTCCCGACGGCGTGCTGCTCTGCTACCTGCCGGTCCCCGTGCCGCTGTCGCGCTTTCGGATCTTCGGCGATCGGCTCCTGCTCATCGACGCCTACTGGCATGTCTGTATTCATGAATACCGGATCGTCAGCAATGTGAATTTAGTGAGCAACTATCCGTCTGAGCTGGTCGCAAAATGCGACCACCTCGATAACTTGAAGTATCCCAATGTGTTACCACATGCTCTTACCGAACATGGTGCACTCATGGCTGCGAGTGTACTCAAGAAAGAACGAGCAGTGGAAGTCAGCGCCTT
>CAYSYY010000423.1:0-3798 GCA_964435265.1 uncultured Gemmatimonadota bacterium | reverse complement strand
CCCGAGGATCTGCGCATCGACGTCTTCCGATCATCCGGTCCCGGGGGCCAGAGCGTGAACACCACCGACAGTGCGGTCCGGATCACCCACCTGCCCACCGGCCTGGTGGTCAGCTGTCAGGATGAGAAGAGCCAGCACAAGAACAAAGGCAAGGCGCTGAAGATCCTGCGCTCCCGCCTCCTGGAGCGCGCCCGCTTCGAACAGGCCGCCTCCGAGGCGGCCGAGCGGCGCCTGATGGTCGGCACCGGGGACCGTTCAGCCAAGATCCGGACCTATAATTTCCCCCAGAACCGGATCACTGATCACCGCATCGGGCTCACCCTCTACGATCTGCATACCATCATGGAGGGAGAACTCGAGACGATCATCGACGAACTGCGGCTCGCCGCCCACAGCGGCCGGGAGATCGCCGGAACACCGGAGACGGCCTCGTGACCGCGGTCGTTTCCAGCGGCGTGCGCGCGGGGATCGAAGAGACCGCCGAGCGGCTCGCGGCGGCCGGGATCGAAGAACCCCATAGTGAAGCGGAGGCGCTGGTGAGCGCGTCGCTGGGCGGCACCCCCCGCCACCTGCTCTATACCGGAGAACGGGATCTGACCCCGGCCGAACGCGACCGCCTGGCCCGCCTCATCGGGCGCCGGCTCACCGGGGAGCCGCTGCAGTACATCACCGGCGAGGCCGCCTTCCGGCTCCTGACCCTCGCCATGGACCGGCGGGCCTTCATTCCCCGTCCGGAGACCGAAGGGCTGGTTGAGGTGGCCCTGCAGCTGACCCCGACCCGTGTCCCGGCGACTGTGCTCGACGCCGGTACGGGAAGCGGCGCGATCGCGCTCTCCCTGGCCGTGGAGTGCCCCGCCTGGACGGTCCTGGCGGTCGATGCCAGCCCCGCCGCCCTGGAATTGGCGCGAGAGAACGCCGCCCGGTACGACGTCTCCGCTGTAACGTGGATCGAAGCCGATGTCGGCGGGTTCGGGTTCTGGCGCCACCTGCCTCCGCTCGACCTGCTGATCAGCAATCCGCCGTATGTGAGCATCGCGGAGTGGGAGGAACTGCCCGCCGGAATCCGGGATTTCGAACCCGCCGCCGCCCTGCTGGCCGGCCCGGAGGGTATGGATCTGATCGGTCCCATCCTCGACGGTGCGTCAATGCGCGTGAAACCGGGCGGACACATCGTCATGGAGATCGGTGAAACCCAGGGCGAGATGGTGCGCGAGAGAGCGCGGCGGGCGGGACTCGGCGATCTCAGGATCGCCCCCGACCTCACCGGTCGCCCCCGCTATTTCATAGCCACCCAGCCCGAACGGGGGGGATGATGGATATCTTCCGGATCCGCGGCGGCCGGGCGCTCGAGGGTGAGGTGGGAGTCGTCGGAGCGAAGAACGCCGCCCTGCCGATCCTCATCTCCAGCCTGCTCGTCGAGGAAGGCGAGAGCGTCATCAGGAACGTTCCCGACCTGCGCGACATCCATACCTCCCTCCGGGTGCTCGAGCATCTCGGTGCTCTGACCGCCTACGATCGTGCCCGGGCGACCCTGACCATCGACGCCACCCGGCTCACCAGCTGCGAAGCGCCGTACGAGCTGGTGCAGAAGATGCGGGCTTCTTTCCTGGTCATGGGGCCGCTCCTGGCCCGTCTGGGGCGGGCGCGGATCAGTCTCCCCGGCGGATGCGCCATCGGTTCCCGCCCGGTGGATCAGCACCGCAAGGCGTTCCGCGCGATGGGGGCGTCGATCCGCGATGAGGGCGGTTACATCGTCGCCGAGGCGTCCCCGCTCACCGGGACCACCGTATTCTTCGACCGGCCCAGCCATACCGGCACCGAGAACGTCATGATGGCGGCGGTCCGCGCGCGCGGAACGACCACGATCATCAACGCCGCCTGCGATCCCGAGGTGACCGATCTGGCCGATGCCCTGAACGCAGCCGGAGCCAACATCAACGGAGCGGGCAGCAGCCGGATCGTCATCGACGGGGTCGCCTCACTGCACCCGCTCGACCATACCGTCATGCCCGATCGGCTCGAGGCCGGCACCTTCCTCATCGCCGGCGCCGTCACCGGCGGGTCGGTCCGGGTCCGGGGCGCCCGGGCCGATCACCTCGAGATGGTGCTGGCGAAACTGACTGAGATGGGGGTGACGATCACCGCCGAGGCCGCCGGCGTCACCGCCGAGCTCCGGGAGCGGCCCGGGCCGGGGCAACTCACGACCTTCCCGTATCCCGGTTTCCCGACCGACCTGCAGGCGGCCGTCATGGCGCTGGCCACGGTCGCCGACGGCACCAGCGTCATCCGCGAGACCGTTTTCGAGGACCGCTTCCTGCACACCGCCGAACTCGCCCGGCTGGGAGCCGAGATCAGAACGCTCGGGGACGAGGCGACGGTCATCGGCGTCGAGACGCTCTCGGGCGCCTCGGTCATGGCCAGCGACATCCGCGCCGGGGCGGGGCTGGTGCTGGCCTGTCTCGCCGCCCAAGGGGAGTCGGTCGTAAACCGTGTGTACCATATCGATCGCGGTTACGAGCGCATCGAAGAACGTCTGCGCACCCTGGGCGCGGACATCACGAGGGAAAGCGACTGACCCCGCACCGGGAGAGCTGCGACAGGTGAGCACCCCGCCGTTCGTCCATCTGCACTGCCACAGCGAATACAGCCTGCTCGACGGCGCCTGCCGGACCGCCGACCTGGTGGCGGAGACGAAGGCGCAGGAGATCGATGCCCTGGCCCTGACCGACCACGGCGTTCTCTTCGGAGCCATCGAATTCTACAAGAACGCCATCAGCGCAGGGATCAAACCGATCGTCGGCTGCGAGGTCTACGTCGCCCCGGGCGACCGGCGCGACCGGCGACCGCAGGGGGGTGAGGTCGCCTACCACCTGATCCTGCTCGCTCGTGACACCACCGGATACCGCAACCTCATGAAGCTCTCCAGCGCCGGATTCCTGGAAGGTTTCTACTACCGTCCGCGGGTCGACAAGGCCTTGCTGCGGGAACTGAGCGAGGGTCTGATCGCCTGCTCGGCCTGCCTGCACGGCGAGATCGCGGTGCACAACGTCGCCGGGCGCAGTGCCGAGGCCAAGCGGGCGGCGCTGGAATACCAGGATATCTTCGGAGAGGGCAATTTCTTCCTCGAGATCCAGAACCATGAGATCGAGGAGGAGCACCGGAATATCGATGCCATGATCGCGCTCTCCCGCGAACTCGACATCCCCCTGATCGCTTCCAACGACATCCACTTCATGAAACCCGAGCATGCCGGCAGCCACGAGGTGCTGCTGTGCGTGCAGACGGGCAAGACGCTGCAGGACACCGATCGCCTGACCTCGAATCCCAACCTGTACTACCGTTCTCCGGCCGAAATGGCCGAGCTCTTCGCCGGGATCCCAGAAGCCCTGTCCAACACCGTCGAGATCGCCCGGCGATGCAACCTGCTCCTCGAATTCGGCGAGATGCACCTGCCCCGCTACCCGCTCCCGGCGCGCTTCTCCTCGCTGCCGGAATACCTGCGGCATCTGGCCCACGAAGGGGCCCGGGAGCGCTATGCCGGAGTGGCGGGGGAGGTGGAAGAGCGCCTCGATTACGAGCTTAAGATGATCGAGCAGATGGGCTTCGCGGGGTACTTCCTGATCGTCGCCGACTTCACGCGGCAGGCGCGGGAAATGGGTATCCCGGTCGGCCCGGGGCGCGGTTCGGCCGCCGGCAGCATCGTGTCCTACTGTCTGGGCATCACCGATATCGACCCGATCGTCTACGACCTCCTCTTCGAGCGCTTCCTGAATCCCGAGCGGGTGAGCATGCCCGATA
>CAYSYY010000422.1:0-3813 GCA_964435265.1 uncultured Gemmatimonadota bacterium | reverse complement strand
CGAGACGTTGTCCTTGGTGATCACATCCTGCGGCGGGATGTCCATGGCGATGACCCGCAGGCTGACCTTGACCATCTTGTCGACGAAGGGGATCAGCAGGATCAACCCGGGGCCCCGCACTTTGAGGAACCGTCCCAGCCGGAAGATCACCCCGCGCTCGTACTCGCGCAGGATACGGATCATCGCGGCGAGCAGGATGACGATGAACAGGATCAGTACGTACAGGTATGGGTCCATGATCGGACGTCCTTTCTTGTCGTAAGAACCGGTCTCGCAGGAACCGGCGGGACCGGGTGTCAGGCCCGGGAATCACCTTTGGTGTCGAAGGCGGTGCCGGCCGCCGGCCGGACCAGCAGCTCCAGCCCGGCGACCCGGATGATCTCGATCCGCGTCCCGGCGGCGATCGGTTCTCCCCCGGCGCTCACGGCCCGCCAGAACTCGCCGTGCACCGACACGGTGCCGGAGGGATTCAGATCGGTGTGGGCCCGGCCGGACTCCCCGACCAGCCCCTCGGTCCCGGTCACCACCTTCTTCGACTGCGCCTTGAGCCCCAGCCCCACGGCCACGGCGAAGAAGAGGGCGGTGATCGCCACCGCGAAGATGACCACGCCGAGCGAGAGCCGCAGGGCGGGCTCGGCGGTATCGAACAGCATGAGTGAACCCAGCAGCATCGACACGATCCCTCCAATGGTGAGCAGGCCGTATGAGGTGATCTTGATCTCCAGCAGGAAGAGGACCATGGCCAGTACGATAAGAGCCAGACCGGCGGTGTTGACCGGCAGGGTCTGGAACGACATGAAGGCGAGCACCAGGCTGATCGCGCCCACCACTCCGGGGAAGATGGCCCCCGGATTCTGCAGCTCGAAGATGAGCCCGTAGATGCCGAGCAGCATCAGGATGTAGGCGATGTTGGGATCGGCCAGCCGGCTCAGCAGCCGCTCCCGGAAGGTGAGCTCCACCCGCTCTGTCACGGCCGCGTCGGTCCGCAGGACCCGCTCCCCCCCGGGCAGCTCCACCGGACGGCCGTCGAGGAGCCGGAGCAGCTCGGGCACCGAGTCGGCCAGCAGATCCACCACTCCCAGCGCCAGCGCCTCCTCGGCGGTGGCCGAGATGCTCTCGCGGACCGCCCGCTCGGCCCACTCCACATTGCGGCCGCGCTCTCCGGCGATACTCCGGGCATAGGCCGCGGCATCGTGGGTGACCTTCTCGGTCATGGTGGAATCCATCTGGCCGCCGATCGCCACCGGATGAGCGGAGCCGATATTGGTGCCCGGCGTCATCGCGGCGACGTTCGCCGCCAGGGTGATGAATACTCCCGCCGAGCCGGCCCGGGCTCCGGCCGGGTGCACGTAGACGATCACCGGCACCTCGGCGGCCAGAAACGCCTTGGTGATCTCGCGCATGGCGGTGTCGAGGCCGCCGGGGGTTTCGAGCTCGAGCAGGACCGCTTCGACCTTTCGCTCCGTCCCCTCCTCCAGCAGCCGGAGCACGTACATCGAGGTAGCCGGGGATATCGCGCCCTCCCAGCGGCCGTGCAGGATGACCCCGCTCGCGGCCTGGAGCGCGGCGGACCCGGCGGATTCGACGGACCCGGCGGATCGGAGGGATAGGGCAGCGGCGGTGCCGGCGGCGGGGACAGCATGACCGGTTGGGACGAGTGGTGCGGCCGGAGCGACGGGAACGTCGAAGCGAGAGGGCAGGACTTCACTACCGCCGGTCGGGAGGAGCAGCAGAGGCAGGAAGAGAAGGAGCGCCGGGGCACGGGGAAGCCTGCCTGTTCCTCTCATACCGCTCTCCTCCCGGTTACGGGCGATAGCGAACGGCCGGCGCCCTCGGACCGTGGTTGCGGCGGCGCCGGTGCGCCCGGACCGCACGGCTCAATCCGAATCTACCGTACCGTACCGCGGGGCGTCAACGCATCCCGGCCGGGAGGGGGGCGGCCCGGGAATGCAGATGGTGTAACAATCGAGCGAAAACGTCACACCTCTCCGGCGACCTGATCGGGTGATGATGACCGGGTACGCCCAGATGCAGGTAAGGTGACTTTTTTATGGACAGATTGTTCAAGAGTATTTACAATCGCCGCTGTTTGGCCACCAGACGGGAGCCGCTTGAGACTGAACACCCTTAATAGCCGTTAAGAGAAGTTAACAGTTCATGAGCAATCCCGTCATAACTAATTGGGAGACAACGGGTAAATAACTGTTAACAATCGATTACATCGACACCACGCTCCTCTCGCACTTCGAAGCGGTCAATGTAATTGATTACCCGGCAAGAAGATAAGGCGTCCCCTCGCTGCGCTGTCGACGGGACGACGAAATGGGATGTTCAGGCATATGCACAGAAGAGGGCCCCCCACGGGGCGGGAGCGTGGATATACGCTCATCGAGATCCTCATCGTCATGGGGCTCGTCGGTGTCTTCATGGCTATCATCCTACCCGACTTCAAGAGGGCCATCCCACAGATGAAGGTTGATAAAGCGGCCTTCAAAATGGCGGCCGATATCCGGATGGCCCAGCAGAAAGCGATCGCCGAAATGGCGATGGTACGAGTACAGGTCGAGATCTCACAGAACAGGTATTACGCCTTAGTAAGGGACAGGCACGCACCGGGTGGATGGTGGGACTGGGCGAGTTACGATGACTATCTGGAGGATCCACTAAAAAGTGGAGCCTATCTGCTCGTCGATTATGATGACGAGTCCAATCGATTTAGGGGAATCGTTATTAGCCAGATAGATCCCATTTGGGCGAGCGGTGACATGTTAGGATTCTTATTTACTCAGTTAGGTGAACTCTATCTGCCGTTTCAGAATACGACCATCACTCTGACCGACCCGGGCACGGGGTATTGCCGTCATGTTCTGATCACCTATCCGCTGGGTAAAGTGTCGGTGCTGCCATGATGTTCCTGCGCAACCCGTATCAAGGCTTCGTCCCGAAACCGATATCTGGCGCGGAATCCGGTTTCACCTTCGTTGAGCTGATGATCACACTCGTCTTTCTTTCGATCGCCCTGCTGGCGGTCACCAGCCAGTTCCCATTCGGGCTGAAAGTAAGCGAGCAGGCTGAAGACATCACCGTTCAGACAAACCTGGCACAAGAACTGTTAGAGGAGATCCGTACTTGGCCCTGGGATCAAATAACTACACAGTTCGACGGGCTGGACGAAAATCCACCCGAGGATCCGCATGGGAATCCTATGGACGGCACCGGCGGGTATCCAAATTTCGGGGAGTACCGGCGCCGAGTTCTAGTCCGCTATGCTGATCCGGCCACCCTCGATACCACCTCGGTCCCCAGTCAGCTCAAGCGGATCGAGGTGGAGGTCACCAGCCTCATCACGGGTCAGCGCATCGTTCTGATGATGATCATGGCGGAGAAACCCTGATGAAGGTAGCCGGGTGGAACGAGCGGGGACTCACCCTGATCGAGTTCACCATGGCTACGGCCCTGGCCGGAGTGATGTTCATGGTCCTCTATTCCATCCTCAATACCGCGCTGGATGCCTACAAAATTGGTCAGCTTCGTTCCTCAGCCGTTCAGGGTGGGAGGGTGGCGGTTAACCGGCTCGTTAGTGATCTGAAGTACACCCAGAATATTTACATTGCCACCCCGACCCGGATCTACATCCAGCGCCCGCACGAAGAGACGGGGAATCTGGAGCGCATCGACTACGAGTATGACGAAAACACAGGAGTTGTAACCCGAAAAGTCGGAGCTGGCAATGCCTACACCTTCATCGAAGGTGTCGCCGTCTTCACCCTCACCTACCGCGATGCGTATTTCGATCCTGTTACTTGTTTCCAG
>CAYSYY010000421.1:0-3826 GCA_964435265.1 uncultured Gemmatimonadota bacterium | reverse complement strand
CACCATGGATCGATGAACCCCGCCATCCTGGTAAACTATGCCCGCATGTTCGGGATCGAGTCGCCGCTGCGGCCCTTCCCCTCGCTTGCGATCGGCTCGAGCGAGGTCACCCTGCTGGAGATGGTGAGCGCCTTCTCCGTCTTCGCCAACCTGGGTATGCGGGCCGAACCGCGTATGGTGCGCTACGTACGCGACCGCTTCGGCCGCGAGATCGAAACACCCCAGGTACGACTGCGGCGGGTGATCGAGCCCGACCTCGCCTACCTCATGGTCGACATGATGAAGGGTGTCCTGGAACCGGGCGGAACGGCGCAGTACGCCCGCACCGCCTACGGGGTCACCGCCCCCGCGGCCGGGAAGACGGGAACGACCAACGACTGGAGCGATGCCTGGTTCATCGGCTACACCCCGCACATAGTGGTGGGGGTCTGGATCGGATTCCCGGATCGGCGCCCCATGCGCATCCCCGGCGGAAGTGCACGCACCGGGATCTCGGACCCATCGGGGGCGGTCATGGCGATGCCGATATGGGCGCAGTTCATCCGGGATCTGTACCGGGATCCAGAGCGCGCTCTGCCTCAGGATGACTGGACCCGTCCACCGGGAATCGTGGAGGTGGAACTGTGCACGACGAGTTTCACGACCGAGAGCCAGGATTACAAACTGGCGCTCCCGACCTGCCCGGAACGGTTCACGGAGATCTTCCTGTCGACCAACCAGCCGACCGAAACCTGCACGGTCCACGATCCGAACCTGCAGCGGGACATCTGGCGCCGGATCCCGCCGCAGGGACCACCCCGTTTCTGATTACTCCTCGTCGGCGGGCGTGTCGTCGGTCGTGCTCGACCGAGCCTCCTCCTCAACCTGTTCGAGAATGAGGCTCTCACAGCGTAGCGGCCGATCCTTATACAGAGCGCAGCGATTGCAGGAGGTGCAGTCGGCCGGGGACTGCCGGCCGTCGAGCCAGTCCAGCGGCAGATGAGGTTCCCTGATCAGCGGTCGGCCGAGCGCGACGAGATCGGCATCGCCGGTTTCCAGAACCTCGTCGATCACCTCGATCGATTTCAGTCCGCCTACCAGGATGACCGGGCAGGCAACCCTTTTCTTCACCTCACGGGAGAGACGCCGGAAGTACGCCTCCTGCTTGCCCGGTTCGATGTGCTTGCGGGCCGCTCCTCGTTCGGAGTCGACCATGCCGCCGCTCACTTCGATCGCCGCCACGCCGGTTGCAGCCACCACCTCGGCCGCCTCGAGCGCCTCACCGAGTGGAATCCCGCCGGGGATGCAGTCATCCAGGTTGAGTTTGATGAGGACGGGGAAATCTTCGCCGACCGTTTCCCGCACTCTCTGCAGGACCGCCGTGAGGAAACGCCGACGGCGTTCGGGCGAGCCGCCCCAGGGGTCGTCCCGACGGTTCGTGGCCGGGCTGAGGAACTGCGTGATCAGGTAACCGTGGGCGGCATGGATCTGAACGGCATCGAATCCGGCTTCCCTGACCCGACCGGCCGCCCGCCCGAAATCCTCGATCAACTCGATGATCCCGGCTTCATCCAGAATCCGTGGCTGCACCTTGGTCTTGCGCACTTCAACCCCCGAAGGCGAAACGGGGATGGTCTCTATCACCGCGGGGCGGCACTGCGGGCCGCCGTGGCTGATCTGGATGCACGATCGGCCGCCCGCCCGGCGGATCTGGTCGGCCACCAGACGGAGACGGGGGACACCATCGGCCCTATCGAGACCGGTTTCGTTGTCGGTCAGGCGGCCGTCACGTCGCACGTAGCCATGCCCCAGGATGATGAGTCCGCTGCCCCCCCGGGCCAGCGTGTCGGCGTACGAGAGCATGGCGTGTCCCACGAATCCGTCGCGGTCGGCCCGCCGCTCGCCGCAGGCGGCCCGAACGATCCGGTTGGACAGTTCCAGCTTTCCGATACTGACGGGAGTAAAGACCATCTCTGTTGCGCCTCCTCACCGGGAAGAGAAACATGGAAAACGGTTCATGTCCACCACGATGGGAGGGATGGGGAAAGCGGGAGATCGGTGCAGCCGGAGGAACTCAGCCGTTCTGACCAGTCCAGGCATCCAGGAGAGTGCGAACTTCCCGGGCCAGGGAATCGATCTCATACGGTTTGTTGATGAAAGCATCCACCTCGGCGTCCAGCATGTCCCTCATCTCTCTTGAGGCGTGGAAACCGCTGGAGATGATAGCTTTCAGTTCGGGATCCTTCATCCGCAGGGCGCGGAGCGTTTCGAGTCCGCTCATCCCCGGCATCGCCATATCCAGGATGGCCAGCGGGATACGTTCCGGAGAGGCGGAGAAGATCGCCACCGCTTCCTCGCCCGAGGCCGCGGATATGACCTGGTACCCTTTCAGGGCCAGGATCTCAGCCCCCAGTTCCAGCAGCAGGGGCTCGTCGTCGACGAGCAGGATGGTTTCTGTTCCCCCGGGCACTTCGTCGGCCGAGGAGCGCCGGGGGGTCGTGTCGGGACGAGGCGAACGGGGCTCGGCCTGCAGGTAGACGTTGATCCGCGTTCCCCGGCCGGGTTCGGAATAGATGGTGACAGTTCCTCCCTGCTCCTTGGCGAAGGAGTACGCCGTCGAGAGCCCGAGTCCGGTGCCGCCTTCCTTGGTCGTGAAGAAAGGATCGAAAACCCGATCGGCGATCTCGGGCGGAATTCCCTGCCCTTCATCAGCCACCGAGAGGATCACGTAGTGGGCCGGCGCAAGCCCGCCCTCCACGTACGAGGCCGTGCTTCGATCGACATTGGCGGTGGTGATGGAAATGACTCCCCGGGCCGACATGGCCTCCTGAGCGTTGATGCAGAGATTGACCAGGGCATGGAGGATCTGGGAGGTGTCAGCCTGAACCGTCCAGATATCGGGCTCGAGCTCGATATCCAGGGTGATGCCCTCACGCAGCACCCGTTCCAGGAGCGGCCGTATTCCGCGGATCGTGGCGTTGAGGTCGATCTCGCATTTCTCGACCGGCCGGGGGCGGGCCAGTGAGAGAAGTTGTTCAGCCAGTTCGCCGGCACTCAGAGCGGTGTTCTCGATGACCTCGAGCGGACCCCGGTACCGGCTCTCTTCCCCGAGATCCTTCTTCAGCAGGTGGACGCTGCTCAGGATAACGGTGAGGATGTTGTTGAAATCGTGAGCGACGGCACTGGCCAGACTGCCGACACTCTCCATCCGTTGAGCCCGGCCGAGCTGGGTTTTAAGGCGGAATCCCTCGGTGATGTCATCGATCAGAAGAAGGGAATCTGCTTCAATATCCCGGGCGTACTGCAGGGGGAAACCCTGCACGCGGAAAACAGCTTCGGTCTCGTTCCCGGCAGCAGTGTAACGGCGCAGTGACCAGCGGAAGTTGATGCGTTCCTGGAACAGCAGGGGGGAAAATCCGGCGATGAACTCCTCGGAGTCACAGAAAGGCGGCAGGGTGAGAAGGGTGGGACGTCCATTTCCGGAGGCGACACCAAGACCGAGTTCGGCGATCTCGTCCAGCGCCGGGTTCGTGTAGACGATGCGGCCCTGGGTATCGAGCAGAGCGATCCCCAGGGGGAGTTCGTTCAGAACTCCGGGGATCAGAGCAGTGGCGATATCTGCCGGTCCGGTTGACGCATTGGATCTCAGCATCAGATCGCGTATCCCTTACTCTCTGTGCAGCGCCGGCCCCGCAGTGCTCCGAGGGGTGAACGCGCTGCGGTCTTTGACACAGGAGCGTACCGGTCTATCTTTCCCGCATTCGCCTGCTCCGCCGGAGTGGCGAAACTGGTAGACGCAGGGGACTCAAAATCCCCCGGTGGCGACACCGTGCCGGTTCGAGTCCGG
>CAYSYY010000420.1:0-3829 GCA_964435265.1 uncultured Gemmatimonadota bacterium | reverse complement strand
AGCCGTCTGCGTGCTGGGTTCGGCCACGCCGAGCGCTGAGTCGTGGCACAACGCCCGCACCGGGAAGTACCTGCTCCTGAGCATGCCCGAGCGGGTCGACGCCCGCCCGATGCCGACGCTGCAGCTGATCGACCTAACCCGGGAGAAGCGCAGTCCCGGCCACTGGAGCCGCATCTTCAGCCACGCCCTGGAGGCCGCGCTCCGGAACCGTCTGGAACGGGGCGAGCAGTCCATCCTCTTCCTCAACCGGCGTGGTTTCAGTCCCGCCCTGGTCTGCTACGATTGCGGCGAGGCGGTCGATTGTCCCAACTGCAGTGTGGCCATGACCTACCACCGGCTCGACGCCCTTCTGCGCTGCCACTACTGCGGCCGCACCATGCCCCTGCCCCAGACCTGCCCCAACTGTCATGCCGCCGAACTCCATCATCAGGGATTGGGAACCCAGCGGGTGGAGTCTGTGCTTCAGGAACGCTTCCCCGGGGCCCGGGTGCTGCGCATGGATTCCGACACCACCCGGGCGCGCGGCAGCCACACCGAGCTCTACCGGACCTTCGCCCGGGGGGAGGGGGACATCCTGCTCGGCACCCAGATGGTGGCCAAGGGTTTCCATTTCCCCGGCGTCACGCTGGTCGGGGTCATCTCCGCCGACGCCGAGCTGCACCTGCCCGATTTCCGTTCCAACGAGCGCACCTTCCAGCTCCTGACCCAGGTGGCCGGACGGGCCGGACGGGGCCGGGAACCGGGGGAGGTCATCATCCAGACCTTCTCTCCCGACAATCCGGGGATCCGGCATGCCGTGGCGGGTGATTACCCCGGCTTCATGGAAGCGGAACTCACCGGCCGATCCCTCCTCGGCTACCCGCCGTTCGGCCGGATGATCAGGCTCCTGGTGCGTGACCGTCGTGAGGCGACGGCCCTGCGGGCCGGGAGCGAGACGGCCGGACGCCTGCGGGCGGCGGCGCCGCCCGGCGTGAGCGTCCTCGGACCTGCCCCGGCGCCCCTGTACCGGATCAACCGCTGGTATCGGGTGCATCTGTTCCTGCGGGGAGGATCGATCACCGCTCTGCACCGGTGTCTGGAAACGATCGGAACCCCGGGGGAACGGGGGGGGAGCGTGACGGTCATCGACGTGGATCCAGTCGACGTAATGTAGGTTTCATCCCCTCTCCGATCGTCACGGTCGCCTGAAATCGCTTGACAGGCGGCGGCCGATATTTATCCTGCAGTCGAATCCGGGTCGCGGGGAGCCCGTGCGAGGGCTCTGTCGCCTTCATTCCCCATAACGAATTCCCGAACCCCATCTCCCTGGCACGCAGAGTGAGATCGTATTCCGTATGCGTCTGAAGTGCTCCTTCACGACCCTCCCCAGCGTGGGAACCACCGCCGCACCAGCGGCCGATGGAGTCCGGCTCTGGAAGCCGGACCTCCGATCCGAAGAGGAACCGGTATGGACATAGCAGAGCTGAAAGCGAAGAACATCGCGGAACTGGTCGAGCTGGCCTCGACGCTCGAGATCGAAGGAGTGTCCAACCTGCGCAAGCAGGAACTCATCTTCCGTATCCTCGAAGCTGAAACCCAGCAGAACGGCAACATCTTCGCCGAAGGTGTGCTGGAGATCCTGCCCGACGGCTACGGTTTCCTGCGTTCGGCCGACTACAACTACCTCCCCGGTCCCGACGACATCTATGTCTCCCCGAGCCAGATCAAGCGTTTCGGTCTCATGACCGGCGATACCGTTTCGGGGCAGGTACGGCCGCCGAAGGAGAGCGAGCGTTTCTTCGCCCTGCTGCGGGTCGAAGCGATCAACACCACCACCCCCGAAGAAGCCAAACACCGGACCCTCTTCGACAACCTCACTCCGCTCTTCCCGAACCAGCGGCTGCGTCTGGAGAATTCCGAGGGCAACCTCTCGATGCGGATCATGGATCTGCTGGCCCCGATCGGCATGGGGCAGAGGGGTCTCATCACCTCCCCGCCGCGGGCCGGCAAGACGGTGCTGCTGCAGCAGATCGCCAACTCGATCGCCGAGAACCATCCCGATGTGAAGATCATCGTCCTGCTCATCGACGAGCGCCCTGAAGAGGTGACAGAGATGGCGCGTTCGGTCAAGGGTGAGGTCGTCTCGAGCACCTTCGACGAGCCCGCCGAGCGGCACGTGGTGGTGGCCGATATGGTTCTGGAAAAGGCCAAACGGCTGGTGGAACACGGTCAGGATGTGGTCATCCTGCTCGATTCGATCACCCGGCTGGCCCGGGCCCACAACACCGTGGTCCCCCACTCCGGGAAGATCCTGAGCGGCGGGGTCGACGCCAACGCTCTGCAGCGCCCCAAGCGGTTCTTCGGCGCAGCCCGCAACATCGAATTCGGCGGCAGCCTCACCATCATGGGCACGGCCCTGGTCGAGACCGGTTCGCGGATGGACGAGGTGATCTTCGAGGAGTTCAAGGGGACCGGCAACATGGAGCTGGTACTCGATCGCCGGCTGGCCGACCGCCGGATCTGGCCGGCCATCGATATCAACCGTTCCGGGACGCGGAAAGAGGAGCTCCTGCTCTCGGAGAAGGAATTGAGCCGGGTCTGGATCCTGCGCAAGTTCCTCAATGAGATGAACCCGGTCGAGGCGATGGAGTTCCTGGTAGAGAAGATGGCCCACAGCCCGACCAACGACGATTTCCTCGATACCATGAACCAGTAGGGAACCGCCGCCCGTTCCCGGCGTCGGCAGGAGGGATCTCAGTACTTGCGCCGGGACGCTCCGGGCAGCTGATTACCGGCACGGCAACGCGCTCCCGACACGATCCGAGCGGTGAGGAGACCATGAAGCCCGATATCCATCCAGAGTATCATGAGGTGACCGTCACCTGCATCTGCGGGAACACCTTCAGGACGCGGTCGACCGCCGGGAAGATCGAGCTCGAGATCTGCTCGAACTGCCACCCCTTCTACACCGGGAAGCAGAAGCTGGTCGACACCGCCGGACGCGTCGAGCGCTTCCGCCGCCGCTACGCCCAGGCTGAGGAGAAGTCGAAGAAGAAGGGCGCGAAGCCGAAAGAATGACGGCTCAGCCGCTTCGAGCCACCGGGTGATGGGCTGTCCGAACGTGCGGCACATCACCCGTTCTTTTTTCCGGAGATCCGGGGCATGACCGTGACGTCGCTGACAGAGGCTGAGGCGAGGCTGCAGGAGCTCTACGCCCTTATCTGCGACCCGGGGGTGATCGCCGACGGCGCCCGGTTCCGGCAGCTGGCCCGCGAGAACCGACGGCTGGAGGAGATCGTTGCGGTTTGGCGCCGGCTGGAGGCGAGCCGCCGTACCCGGCACGAAGCGGCCGGGATCATCGCCGGCGAGAGCGACCCGGAACTCATCGCCCTGGCCCGGGCCGAGCTGGAGGAGACCGGCACCGCCATCGACGAGCTCGAGCGCCGGCTGCAGGAACTGCTCATACCCCCCGACCCCGACGATTCACGCAACACCATCATGGAGATCAGGGCCGGAACGGGGGGAGAGGAAGCGGCGCTGTTCGCGGGCGACCTCTTCCGCATGTATTCCCGGTTCGCCGAGCGGCAGGGCTGGAAGGTGGAGGTCATGAGCACCAGTCCGTCCGAGCGGGGCGGATACCGGGAGATCATCTTCCTGGTGTCGGGGGATGACGCCTACGGCCGACTGCGTTTCGAGAGCGGGGTGCATCGGGTCCAGCGGGTCCCCGAGA
Source organism: uncultured Gemmatimonadota bacterium (assembly GCA_964435265.1). Taxonomy (GTDB): domain Bacteria; phylum Blakebacterota; class Blakebacteria; order Blakebacterales; family Blakebacteraceae; genus CAYSYY01. The sequence continues at coordinate 120 of CAYSYY010000420.1, read as the reverse complement.
CCGAGGCCCAGGGCAGGATCCACACCTCGGCCGCATCGGTCGCCGTGCTGCCCGAGGCCGAGGAGGTCGAGGTCGAGATCGATCCCGAGGATCTGCGCATCGACGTCTTCCGCTCCTCGG
>CAYSYY010000419.1:0-3834 GCA_964435265.1 uncultured Gemmatimonadota bacterium | reverse complement strand
CCCGGCCGCGCATCCAAAACCGGTTCAGCCCTCGCGTGCTCATCTGCCCGAACACTGGTTCCACGGTTGAGCCACGTTGTAGGTAGGCAACCCTGCCTCGGACAGTCAATAGCTTACGTTCCATCTTCTCCCGGACAGTCGCGTTCTTGGGGATACGTCCCCGGGGCGGTCCCTTTTCGGCCAGCTCCCGGCGTTGTTCCCAGCTGCGTGAGATTCTCGATCATGCCGCCACTCTGGAGGAGGCCGTCGATATCGTCCAACATCGTGATGTCTTCGATCAGGATGTGCACACCCTGTCCCATCACATCCTTATCGCCGACGCAGCCGGCCGTTCGGCGATCGCGGAGTACACTGACGGCGGTTGGAGGATCATAGAGAATGAGAAGCCCTGGCAGATCGTCACCAACACCCGGCTGTACGGCATGACCGAGGAATGGATGAGAAGCCGGTGTCGGGCCGGGCGCTGCCGGCCTCGGGTCCATGAAACATCGAGATACCTTCCGTCGTAGAGGATATACAGCAACGGTCCTCACGAAGGAGGGGAAATGGCCGTCCGGAATGATGTCCCCCACCATCTGGCCGAGTTCGAGCTCCATGTGATGCTGGCCGTCGCCCGTCTGGGTGACGACGCCTACGGCGCGTCAATCCTGCGGGAGATCGACGAGCGCACCGGCCGCGCCACCTCCATCGGCGCTCTCTATGCCACCCTCGGGAGACTGGGCCGCAAGGGCCTGCTCCGGTTCGAGTTCTCCGATCCCGTGCCCGTTCCCGGAGGCCGGGCCCGCAAATACTGCCGGATGACCCCGGCGGGGCAGGAGGCAGTGGCCCACGCCGTCCGGATGCTCGGGAACCTGCTGGAAGGGCTGAGCATCGAAGATTGCCTGGTCACGGCCGGACCCGGCGGGAAGGACGGCCCGTGATGCGGGGTGGGGAAAGCCGGGAGCCCGGCCGCCTGCCCGGCCTGAGCCGCTGGCTGGTGCGCACCTTCGGCCCGCGGGATGATCTTTCCTTCATCCTCTCCGATCTGGAGGAGGAGTTCCGGCGCCGGTCCGACCGGGACGGGGAGAGGGCAGCGAGGCGGTGGTATCGGGGGCAGGCCCTGCGGTCTCTCCCCATACTGTTCGCCGAACGGCTCACGGCCGGGAAGAGACTACCCGTCCTGAGAGAGCCGGTGCCACACCGAAGGTGGCGGGTGCTGTTCGGGACGGATGTTCTGCGCCAGGACATCCGCTACAGCGCGCGGACCCTCCGCCGGAATCTCTCCTTCACTCTCATGATCACTCTGACCCTGGCGCTGGGGATCGGTGGGGCCACGGTGGCTTTCAGCCTGGTCAAGGGGGTCCTGCTCCGCCCCCTGCCTTTCCCGTCCGATCAGGAACTGGTCGTGATCCGGGAACACGGGCTGGAGGGGGGCGTCCAGTCGCTCTCCTTCCCCAACTACGACGATTTCCGGACCCAGTCCCGGAGCTTCGCGGGGATCGCCGCCCTCCGGTTCGCTTCCGAGGTCGCCATCCTGGGGGGAACCGAGCCCGCCCGCGGAGTCGTCCTCCCCGTTTCCCGGGAGTTCTTCTCGGTGCTGGGGGTGATGCCCTTCCTGGGACGTGCCATCTACCCGGAGGAGAACCGGCCCGGGGGGGAGGATGTGGTGGTGGTGAGTTATGAATTCTGGACCCGCTACCTGGGTTCAGAGGAGAATCTGGATGATCTCCGGATCACCATCTCCGGCACGTTGTGCGCCGTGGTGGGCGTCATGCCTCCGGGATTCCGGGTGCTGGAGAAGGCCGATGTCTACCTCCCCCTCGAGCAGAACGCTTTCATGGTCCGCAGCTCCAGCAACTACCGGGGTATCGGGCGGTTGGCGGACGGTGCGATCCTGTCCCAGGCCCGGACCGAGCTGGACGCGATCGTCGGCCGGATCAGGACCGCCTATCCGGACGAGGCGAGGCTGGACGGGGTCGTCATGCGGCCGCTGCGGGATGAAGTGGTGGGTGATTTCACCCGCCCCCTCTTCCTGCTCCTCAGCGCTTCGGGCATCCTCCTGCTCCTGGCCTGCTCCAATGTGGCCAGCACGCTGCTGGCCCGGAGCCTGCGCCGGCGGCGCGAAATGGCCGTTCGAGCCGCGTTGGGCGGCGGGCGGATCCGCCTCATCAGATTGATCCTCACGGAGAGTCTGCTCCTCGCTCTCCTCTCCGGACTCGGGGGGGTCGCCCTGACCCTGGGAACGCTGGCGATCCTGAAACCGGTGGGGACCGGTTTCATCCCCCGTCTGGCCACGGTCGCCGTGGATGGCCAGGTCCTGCTCTTCGCCCTGGCGGTCACCCTGCTGACCGCGCTCCTCTCCGGCCTCGTCCCGGCTCTGCGTCTGCCCGCCACGGCCGCCGTCCTCCGGGACGGCCCAGGGGGTGGTGGCCCGGGCAGAAACGGTCTGGGCTGGCATCTGCTGGTCGGGGGGCAGGTCGCCCTGGCGGTGGCGCTCGTGGTGGCCTCGGGACTCCTGCTCCGGAGCATGCGGGAGATCATTTCGGCCGATACCCATTTCCGGTCCGACGGTGTCCTCACCGTCGGGCTCGATTTCACCGCCTCTGACCTCAGATCTTCGGCCGAACGGGGAGCCAAGCTCGCCGAGCTGAAAGCGGAATGGCAGGCGCTCCCTGGCGTGACTTCAGTGGGATTCGTCAGCTACCTCCCCACCTCGGGGCGGATGTGGACGGGAGCGATCTTCATGCCGCCCATACCCACAGAGGGACTTCCCGATCCGCTGGCCCGGGAAGTCGGCTGGCGGATGGTGGACGAAGACTACTTCCGCGTCATGGGGATCCCCCTGCTCAGAGGGCGGTATTTCTCCCCGGCCGACGATGCTGATGCGCCTCCCGTCATCATCCTGAACGAAACCGTGGCGCGGATTCTCTTCCCCGACGGGGGAGCGGTGGGTTCGATCGTGCAGTTCGATCCGTTCTGGCGGGATACCGACCTGGAGGTCGTCGGCGTCGTGGCCGAAGCCCGGGATTGGCGGGTCCCCGCGGGTGAGCAGCGGGAGGGATACATCTACTGGCCGCAGCGGTCCAACTACACCTGGTTCATGACGTGGGTTCTGCACACCGACGGGGATCCGGCCGAGCTGATCGCACCGGCCCGGGAGCGGCTGCGGGCGGTGGTCCCGGATGTTCCCGGGACGTTCCAGGCCCTGGACTCGCTGCTCGCCGACAGCTTCCGGGACCGGACCTTTATCATGGGGATCGTGAGCGCCTTCGCCCTTCTCGCCCTCTTCCTCTCGGCGGTGGGGATCTACGGCGTGGTGAGCTACACCGTATCGGCCCGGACGCGGGAGATCGGCATCATGCTCGCGCTGGGGGCACAGAGAACGACGGTCCGGGTGCGGATCTTCCTCCACGCCGCCCGTGCCGTGGTGGCAGGGGTCGCGGCGGGGGTCGGACTGGCCCTGCTGGCGGGAGGCGTCCTCCGGAGCCTCCTGTTCGAGGTCGTGCCGCAGGACCCGGTCACCCTGATCCTGGCTTCGGTCATACTCCTGGTGGCGGCGTCCGGTGGCAACCAGGCCCCCGGCAACCAGCCCACACGGGGGGAACCCGGCCCCACCAAACGGCCGGCGTGGGGACGGAGTGAGGATTAGTGGCTGGTCGCTTGTATCCCGGGAGATGATAACGCCCTCGGGAGACGACCAGGGCCAGCAGCTGACCCTTCTGCGCCCCGAGCGCCATCCGCACGCCGATCTCCCGATTGTGGCAGCTGACGTAATACGCCAGCACGCCATACAATCCGATCATCGCCAGGGATAAGGCCACGATCGAGAAGAGGGTCAGAAGTGAGGGGATGACC
>CAYSYY010000418.1:0-3840 GCA_964435265.1 uncultured Gemmatimonadota bacterium | reverse complement strand
GGTCGAGTCGCTCAAAGACCAGCTCAAGAAAGCCACCCGGGATCTGATCGCGGCTCCGACCCGCCGCGGCACCCTGTTGCATCTCTGCCTGATCTTCCTGCTGGTGGTGTTCCTGAAGAACATCTTCGCCTACCTGCAGGGGTACCTGATGGCGGTGGCCGAGCACGGGCTGGTTAAGGATCTCCGCACCGACCTCTTCGACCATCTGACCAGGCTCAGCCTGTCCTTCTTCCACCACAGCCGCACCGGGGTACTGCTGGCCCGGGTCACCAGCGATGTGACCCTGGTGAACCAGTCGGCCTCGACCGTGATCGTGGATCTGCTCAAGAATCCACTCTCGGTCCTCATCTTCCTGGCCATGGCCGCCATCATCAGTCCCTGGCTCACCCTGATCTCGCTGCTGGTGCTCCCCTTCAGCGCCCTGGTCATCACCCGGCTCGGACGCAGCCTCTTCCGCCGCTCGGGGCGGCTGCAGACCGAGATGGGCAACCTCACTTCGGTGATCAACGAAACCCTCGGGGGGATCCGGGTCGTCAAGGCCTTCGCCATGGAGGAGTTCGAATCGCGCAAGTTCGCCGGAGCCGCTCGTGCTTATTACGGGAAGGCTCTGCGGCTGGCCCGGGTCAGCAAGCTGGCCGCGCCGAGCAGCGAGATGGTGGCCGCGGTGGTGGGGGTGGGGATCCTCTACCTGGGCGGCGTGCAGGTGCTGGGCGGATCGCCGGCGCTCTCGGCCGACGAGTTCATCACCTTCCTCTTGGTGCTCTTCAGCATGTTCAGCCCGCTGCGGGAAACCGGGAAAGCGTACGGCCAGCTGCAGAAAGGGCTGGCCGCGGCCGAGCGGGTGTTCGCGATCATCGATACCCCGCCGGGGATCTCCGACGCCCCCGACGCCCGACCCGTCACGACCTTCACCGATCGGATCGAGTACCGCGGAGTCGGCTTCGAATACGAACCGGGAATCCCGGTTCTGACCGGCATCGACCTGGCCCTGGAGCGGGGGAGGGTGGTGGCCCTGGTGGGACCGAGCGGGGTGGGCAAGAGCACCCTGGCCGACCTGCTGCCGCGCTTCTTCGATCCGGTCACGGGGCAGATCCTGCTCGACGGTATCGACCTGCGTTCTCTCACCGCCGGGAGCCTGCGCCGGCTGATCGGCGTGGTAACACAGGAGACCATCCTTTTCAACGACACCGCGACACGCAATATCGCTTACGGCCTCGACGATTTCCGTCTGGAGGACGTCGAGGGGGCCGCCCGGGCGGCCAATGCCCACGATTTCATCACCGCTCTCCCCGAAGGCTACGAGACCATGCTGGGGGACCGCGGAGTGCGACTCTCCGGCGGCCAGCGCCAGCGCATCGCCATCGCCCGGGCCATCATGAAGAATCCCCCGATCCTGATCCTCGACGAAGCCACCTCGAGCCTGGATACCGAGAGCGAAATGCTGGTGCAGGAGGCTCTGGAGCACCTGATGGCGGAACGGACGACGCTGGTGATCGCTCACCGTCTCTCGACCGTGAAGCGGGCCGACCGGATCGTGGTGCTCGACGAAGGCCGGATCGTCCAGCAGGGCACCCATGCCGAGCTGATCATGGACACCGCCGGGCTCTACCACCGGCTCTATACCCTGCAGTTCCAGTACCGGGATTGATGGCCGGACGACTCGAACTAGCCGGTCGCCGGACGCTCACCTGGCTGGTCCGGGTCCTGCTGCCGGCCCGGGGAGGCGAGGCGTGGGAGTCCATGGTCGAGCCGCCGGGACGGGTCCTGCTGGTCCGCCACGACGATCGGATCGGCAACCTGGTCTTCATGAAACCCCTGCTGGCGGGAATCCGAGCCCTGTGGCCCGGGGCCGAGATCAGCGTCCTGCTGGGACCGAAGTTCCCGGCGATCCTGCAGGAGGAGCCTGAGGTGGATCGGCTCTGGATCCTCGAGAAACGACGGATCCTGCGCCGTCCCTGGCTCTTTGTCCGGTTCGTGAGCGAGCTTCGCCGGACCAGATTCGACCTGGCCGTGGACTGCTCGCATATGCACTCCTTCAGCCTGACGGGGGCTTCGCTGGTATATCTCTCGGCCGCTCCGATCCGGGTGGGATACGAACGCGAGCACGCGGAGGCGTTCTGCAACCTCCTGGTGGATCCCCTGCGGGCCGAGCACCACGAATCGGACATCCTGTTGAACCTGCTGCGTCCCTTCACCGATTCCCTGCCCGAGGCCGAAATGCGGCTGCATCTCTCGGAGCAGGAGCGGGCGGCGGGCCGGGATCTGCGCTACGGGCGGGTGCCGGGGGGCGAGGGCGTGGTGATCGGCATCCATGTCGGCGGACGGGGGCGCAAGCGCTGGCCGGTCGAGCGCTGGAGCGTCGTGATAGAGCAGATCCTGGCGCTCTACCGGATTGGGATCGCGGTCCTCTGCGGTCCCGGCGAGGAGGCCGAAGCCGACGTTCTGAGAGAGCGTTTCGGAGATGCGATCGCCGTCTTCGAGGATCTGGACCTGCGGTCGATGATGGCCCTGGTGGGGAGCTGCGATCTCTTCATCGGCCCCGATACCGGTCCCCTCCACGTCGCCGTCGCCCTGGGCATCCCGACGGTGGCGGTTTTCCTCGAGAAGACCTGGGGCCGCTACGGACCGCGCGGTCCCGAACACCGCATCGTCTTCGCCACCCCGGTGAACGGAGAGGAACGCGTCATCGAGGCCTTCGCCGGGCTCGTGGCCCAGCGTTACCGAAACCGCCGTGAAATGATCGATGGCGGGAGCGACGGGGCCGTAGAAGGAGAGCCCGCCGGCGGGGAGGATCCGGCCGCGGACCCGACCGCCTCGGGTGGAGCGGGGGAGCGGTGAGGATCCTGAACAGCATCACCCTGCACGGGTGGAGCGCCGCCTCCTGGTACGCCGTCGAGATGATGCGGGGGCTCGGGGCGCGCGGTCATGAGATCGTCTTTCTGGTCCCGGAGGGTCGTACCGCCGGGCGCGCCCGCGCTGAGGGCTTCGAGGTTGTCGTCGAACCCGATCTCAGGCAGGTCGCTCCGCGCTCGATCGGCAGCGTGCTGAAGGCGCTCCGGGAACTGCGCGACCGGCAGGTGGATCCCGACATCGTTCTAGCTCACGGCGGACCCGACCAGGTCTGGTGGGCTCTGGTTCGCGACGGCCGGCGGCCGCTGGTGCGGGTGCGCTCTCACGATCCCCGTCCGCCCGCCCGTCATCCCCTCTCACGCTGGCTCAACCGCCGGGCCACCGCAGCCGTGTTCGTCGCCAATGAAACGCAGCGGCGCGCCTGTGTACGGCGCCTGGGGGTGGAACCCGAGCGGGTCTGGCGCCTGCCACCGGGATTCGATACCGCCCGCTGGGCGCGGGGACCTGACGGTTCCCGGGTCCGTGCGGCCTGCGGTATCGACCGCGGGACACCCCTGATCGCCTCGATCGCCCGCTTCGCCCCGCAGAAAGACCACGAAACGTTTTTCGCCGCCGCGGCCCGGCTGGTGCGGAACCATCCTGAGGTTCACATCCTGGCGGCGGGTTATCCGGCCGAGTTCTCGACCGACCAGATCCGCACCCTGGCTGCCCGCCACCCCGATCTCGAGAGCCGGCTCACCATCTGGGACCGCCGGCTGGAGGAGGGACAGGAGCTGGTACGGGCGGCCGATATCGGCGTCATCCACTCGGGGGGGAGTGAGGCCATCTGCCGGGTGGCCTTCGAATATATGGCTGAGGGCATCCTTCAAAGTTCGAAGATTTCCGGCAAGCACGCTGTCTATAATAATAAAACCTGTCCGCACTGGAGGTATTGGGATCAGGAGACTTAGCCGTCCTGTTGTTGGGAGAACTCGAAGGCTGTAGGAGAAG
>CAYSYY010000417.1:321-3842 GCA_964435265.1 uncultured Gemmatimonadota bacterium | reverse complement strand
CGTGAGCGGGAAGACCCTCTTCCTGCTCTTCGCCCTGGCCACCCTGGTCCTGGTGGTGGCCGTCTTCGCCATGATCGTGGCCCGTACTTTCGTCGCCACTCCCCAGGCGGCCAGCGCCAGCGGCCTTTTCATCGTGCTGGCGGTCCTCTTCGGCCAGGCGCTCTACCGGCTCCGCCTGCCGCTGGGATTGCTCACCCTGCTCGGCGTGGCCCTCCTCTTCCTGTGTATCTGGCTGGGCGTGCGCCTGCCGCTGTCCCTGGGCGAAGGAACCTGGATCGCCATCCTCCTGGCCTATGTCTTCGCCGCCTCGATCACCCCGGTCTGGGCGCTCCTGCAGCCGCGGGACTACCTGAATTCATTCCTCCTCTACACCCTTCTGCTCGGGGCGCTGGTCGGTCTGGTGATCCAGCACCCCACCGTGCACCTGCCCGCCTTCACCGGTCTCAGGAGCAGTCTCGGCTATCTCTTCCCCGTCCTCTTCGTCACCGTGGCGTGTGGGGCGATATCGGGCTTCCACAGTCTGGTCTCGGGCGGTACGACCGCCAAACAGCTCGATCGCGAGCCCGACGCCCGGGTCATCGGCTACGGTGGGATGCTCGTCGAGGGTCTGCTGGCGGTCATCGCCCTGCTGGCGGTATCGACGCTGACCGCTTCAGAACACAGCGCCCGGTTCGCCGAGGCCGGTCCGGTGGCGCTGTTCAGTGAAGGGGTGGGCGGTTTCCTGAGCGGTCTCGGCATCGATCCGCTGGCGGGCACTTCGTTCGCCGCCCTGGCCGTGAGCGCGTTCGCGCTCACCAGCCTCGATACCGCCACCCGCCTGGGCCGGTACGCCTTCGCCGAGCTCTTCCTGCATGCCCCGGGTCCGGGGCGGAACCCGACCCGGGCCTGGACCCAGAACCGCTACCTGGGCAGTGCCGTCATGGTGGCGACGAGCACCGCGCTGATCCTGTCGGGGCAGTGGCAGACCATCTGGCCCATCTTCGGGAGTGCCAACCAGCTCCTGGCCGCCCTGGCCCTGCTGGCCGTGAGTGTCTGGCTGGCCCGGCGAGGCCGCCCCAACGCCTTCGTACGGCTGCCGATGTACCTCATGTTCGCGATCACACTGACCGCCCTGCTCACCTTCGCCTACACCAACCTGGTCGGGGGGAAGTACTTCCTCGGCGCCCTCAGCGTGGTGCTGTTCGTGCTGGCCGTCGTTCTAGCCCTTTACGCCGTCCGGGCCCTGGCCGGCGGGTCCGGTCAGCCGCCCCCAGGCGACCGGACAGAGGGCCAGAGATTCGATCCATCCCGCGAGCCCGGAGTCACCTCCGGTTCCGGCTGATCAAATCTCCGCCGGCATCGTTTCGAGCACGAAGCGCAGCAGTGCCTCGACTCCTTCGTGCGTGAGCATATCCCGGGGGATCCGGCCCTCCAGGCGCTCGATCGGCCGCTCCAGCCAGCCGGGAATCGATTCGGGTCGGAACACGCACTGCAGGTGTCGGTCGAGCTGTTCGAGGGCCCGCAGCTGGCGGGCGGCCATCGGACTGGGAGCGCTCCGGGATGCCTCCCAGCGCGCCACCGTGCGGACACTGACACCGATGATGCGGGCCAGGGTTTCCTGGGAGATGCCCAGTCTCCGGCGCAGGGCGCTGAGTTCAGATCCCGTCATGATATCAAGATGCATTGGGGTCATGACATCTGTCATGACAAAATCTGATCCGGACATGATGTGCCATCATGACGCAGGCGTAAAGAACCCTCTGCGATCGCATTCCACAGAACAGGACACGGCCCGCTCCCTCCCCGGCTTCCATTTCTCCCGCCCCCAACGCGTGACCGGATTTCCGGCCCTTCCTGACTCCCCCAGATGTTGTAGGAGCCGTTGGATCGGACCCCAAGCCTGCGGATAAGACAGGTGGAAAATCCAGCTTACTTTGTTTTATTCCGTCTTACTCGCTGAATGAATATCTTACTTCTTCCCTTTGTCGTCATTCCATCTTACATTGGGTGGCAACGGCGGCCATCGTGCCCCCCATCCCTCCCCGGGCTCCGGGAGTCGAGACCATGCCAATAGTGAATGCCTCAACGAAGGGCCAGATTGTCATTCCGGCACAACTGCGCCGTAAGTACCGGATCGAAAAGGGGACGAAACTCAACGTGCTGGACGGGGACGGCGAGATCATCCTGCGGCCGGTCCTGCAGGATGCAGTTACCCAGGCCAAGGGACTCTTCCGCGGCGGGGTGTCCGCTGTGCAGGAACTGCTGCGGGAGCGCCGTGAGGGCTCGTCGCCGTGAGCGCTCCCGAGGGGAAGGAACCGCCTCGCAAGCTGGTCTTCGATTCCCATGCTCTGCTGGCTTTTCTCGAAGATGATCGGGGTGCCGATTTCGTCGCCAACGCCCTGGGTATGGCCGACCAGGGATCCCTGGAATGCTACCTGTCGATCGTGAACTGGGGTGAGGTGTACTACAGCATCCTGCGCGCCAAGGGTGACCGGCGAGCTCAGGAAGCGACCTTCGTCCTCGATCAGCTCCCGATCGAGATCGTGAACATGGACCTGCATCTGGTCCGTCGGGCCAGTACCATCCGGGAGCAGTACCGCATACCGAACGGTTTATGTTTCGCGGCCAGTCTGGCCGCTTCGCTGGGGTGTCCGGTCATGACCGGTGATCTCACCTTCCGCCGGCTTGAAGAAGAAATCCAGATTCTGTGGCTGAAATAACGATCCTGACCCTCGGCGACATCCACGGCCGGATCGGCTGGACCGATACGCTCCGCTCGGCCGCCCGCGACTGCCGGATGGTACTGCTGTGCGGCGACCTCACCGACTTCGGCGGACCGGACGAAGCCCGGCGGGTGATCGAGGAGATCACCGCCTACTGCCCGCAGGTCTACGCCGTACCGGGGAACTGCGATTCCCCCGAAATACTGCCGTGGCTGAGCGAGGCCGGCATCTCGCTGCACGGCCGGGGGATCGAAGTCGAACCCGGCCTCGGTCTCTGCGGGGTCGGCGGTTCGAACCATACCCCGTTCGCAACCCCGCTGGAGCTCGATCCCGACGAACTGGCGTATTGCCTGGAACGAGGCTGGACATCCATCGCCGCCCTCGCAGTGCGGATCGTCTTGCATCATGCTCCACCCTACCGGACCCGCTGCGATCGGACCCGCCTCGGTCTGCATGTAGGCGTGAAGGGGCTGAGGGCTTTCTGCGAGGCCCGGGAGCCCGAACTGGTGGTCTGCGGCCACATCCATGAAGCCCGCGGGATCGACCGGATCGGTGCGACCGTGGTCGTCAACGGGGGAATGGCCGCCCGGGGTCACGGTGCTCTGGTGTCGATCCGCGACCGGGTGGTTGAGGTGGAGCTGCTCTGAGCGTCGCCCGGGCCTCTGTCCCCTGTCGGGGACAGAGGCCTGAAGACGATCCCGTTCTCGCCGTTGTGGTCTATCTCTATCCGGTCGCCGCGGACGAAGGTACCGGCCAGCAGTTCCCGCGAGAGCGGATTCTCCACCTGACGCTGCAGCAGGCGCTTGAGCGGTCGGGCGC
>CAYSYY010000417.1:0-311 GCA_964435265.1 uncultured Gemmatimonadota bacterium | reverse complement strand
AAATTTTTGGATCGCGCGTTGCAGAGGCCGCGCGCCGAAGGCCGGATCGTACCCCTGTTCGGCGAACCACGCCCCGGCCCGGGGAGTGATCGTCAGCTCCAGGCCCGCTCCGGCCCGCAGCCTCCGGGCCAGCCGTTCGATCTGCAGATCCACGATCGCCTCCAGCTCGGCGCGGCCCAGGCGGCTGAAGAGGATCACTTCATCAAGGCGGTTCAGGAACTCGGGGCGGAAGGTCCGGTTGAGTTCCTCTCCCACCCGCGCGCGCAGAGCATCGTCGAGCGTGCGCACAGCCACCACCTTCATGTCGCCCG
>CAYSYY010000416.1:0-3871 GCA_964435265.1 uncultured Gemmatimonadota bacterium | reverse complement strand
TGACGGGCCCGTTCGATCGGCCCGGCCACCAGCTGGGGGAAGAGCGAGACGAAGGTGGCGAAGCGCAGCAGGCTCGGCTCGGCCTCGATCTTCCCGCGGTAGTAGTCGATGGTGTAGCTCATCGACTGGAAGGTGTAGAAAGAGATCCCGACCGGCAGGAGCACCCCCGGGGCGGGGAGGGCGAATCCGATCCCGACCGCCTCGAGCAGGGTGTTCAGGTTCTCGACCACGAACCGGCCGTATTTGAAGAAACCCAGCAGGAAGAGGTTGTTGAGGATACTCAGGGTCAACCAGAGCGGGCGCCGGCCGCGCCGGACCATCAGGCGGACCGCCCCGTAGTCGATCAGGGTGGACCAGACGATCAGCAGCAGGTAGAGCGGATTCCACCAGGCGTAGAAGACGTATGAGGAGATCAGCAGCCACGGTTCCCGGAACCGGGTGTTCCGGCAGCCCAGATACACCGCGAAAAAGAGGAGGAAGAAGAGCCCGAATATCCAGGTATGGAAGAGCAAGCTCCAGCGTCCCGTCACATGACTCTAGCGTCCGGCCGGCAATCGTCGCACGCAGCGGAATCCGATGGCGTCGCTCACCAGGCAGCCGTCATCCACCGAGGCGCTCCCCTGCCGGAGACCGGCGCGGCACCCCTCGGCGCTCGTATTCCAGGCTCCTCCCCGGACCACTCTGAGGTCCCCCTGCCCGGGTCCCCGGGGATTGTCGGCCGGGCTCACCCGGTAGTACTCCCCGGCGTAGAAATCGTGGCACCATTCGGCCACATTGCCGAGCATGTCGCAGAGCCCCCAGGGATTGGGCCGGCGGGTTCCGACCGGATGGGTCCGGCGGGCGGAATTGCCCTCGAACCAGGCATAGCGACGCAGCTCCCGGGGATCGTCTCCGAAGAAGTAGCGGCCGGTGGTGCCCGCCCGGCAGGCGTACTCCCATTCGGCCTCGGTGGGCAGCCGGTAGCCGTCGGCCGAGAAATCGCACGCCAGGGTCTCCTCGTCGTAACAGGGTTCGAGACCTTCCAGCCAGGAACGCAGGTTGCAGAAGCGCACGGCATCGATCCAGGTCTGCCGTTCCACCGGCAGCCCGGCCCCCTGGAAGCGGGAGGGATCGGAGACCTCGAGCCGCCGGAACAGATCCTGGGTCACTTCGCAGCGGTCTATGAGGAAGGAATCAACCCGCACCCGGTGAACCGGGGCATCGTCCGCCGGGCCGTCGGCCAGCCCCATCTCCAGCCAGCCGCCCGGGACGCGGACCATCTCGACCCCCGAGGCGGTTTCGATTACCGGCGGCATTTCCGATCCGGCGGTCGCACCGGGCTCCGGGCTGCGGCCGCAGCCGCCGACCGCCAGCAGCAGACCGGCCGCCGCGAAACCGACGGCGGTCCGGGGCAAGGCCACCGGCGGAAGGAGCCGGGAGATCATCGCGATCGGGAGGGGCTTACCGGGACCCAGTCGGGTTCCTTGCAGTCGAGGCCGTCGGTGGTGACCCGGGTCCACCGGCCGGTGCGCAGATCGCAGACGCAGATGTTCCACCCCGGCGCCCGGCTCCCCACCGCCTGGTTGCCCCGGGCCGATCCGTAACTGAAGGCCAGGTAGTTGCCGTCGGGAGACCAGTCGACGTGGTAGACCTTGTGGTCCCGTTCACAGGCGATGACCGCCCGCTGAGCGGTGACGTTGTTGCTGCGCACACTCAGATCGAGGGTGCCGATATCAAGATCGTAATCGCTCCGTCCCCAGGCGATGAGCCGGCCGTCGGGACTGATATCCGGCCGGCACCCGCGGATCGAGAGACCCATCTGACCGCCGCCGTCAGCGCGGAAGGCCATGTTGTTCCAGGAGCGGCCGCGGGAGGTGGCGGTGAACCACTCCCCGTCGGGGGACCAGCAGAGGTTGTAGAGCAGGCCGATATCCTCATCGGGATGCGGCGTCACCTCGCCGGTCGCGAGATCGTAGATCTCCAGGCCCCGGTTCGACCAGCTGCTGGCGCTGTAGCGGGCGTACTCTCCCTTGAGCCAGGCGATCTTCTTCCCATCGGGTCTCCAGCAGGGCTGACGGACGTTCCCGGCGATCCTCCTCCGGCCGGTCCCGTCGAGGTTCATGACATAGGCGTTCCGGCTCATGGAGTACCGGTCCTCCCCTTCATCGGCCACGAAGCAGATCATGGTGCCGTCGGGGGAGGCGTGGGGGTAGAACTCATTGATCCCGGGGGTGTTGGTCAGATTGACCAGGCCGGTCCCGTCGGCGTCGATCAGGCAGATCTCCCAGTTCATCCGCCCGTCGGTCTCACGATAGGATTCGAAGACAAGCCGGAAGGGAACAGCCGCCAGGTCCATCTCCGCGGGCGGCAGGGGGGTTCTCTGTTCCGGCAGGTCCCGGGAATCTTCGTACCCGTAGCCGCCGCGGGAACGCCCCCCCTGGGCGAGGATGCGATCGGGGAGTATCAGGATACCGAGCCCGATCACGATCAGCAGGGGGACCCTGCATCCGATGCCGATCGGGCCGATCTTGCCTTTCACCATAACGACCTCCCGGGGGGGGATGGTCCGGTCCCGCCCTTCCGGCGGACGACACCGATCCTCCCCTGTTTGATGCCGGCCGACACGGGTTCCGTGCGGTCCACCCCCAATCATCCCGATCCCGGCTCCCCCGTCAACTTTCCCTTTCCTTAAAATCATGAAAGTATCGACGGCCGGTCGGTGATGGACAGCGGGGAGAGAGTCGGCCATCATGGTGACCTCGTTTGGAGTCGATCTCCCATCTGTCCGACAATGGAGTCCGGATAGTGACAGATCCCCGGATCGATGAACGGGATCAGGCCCGGTTCCTGGAGGCCGTCGCCTATCAGGAGCTGCAGGTGCGGGCCCTGCGGATCGGACTGGCCTCGGCCCTGGGACAGGCCCTGCTCAAGGGAACCGCCGGTCTGATGACCGGATCACTGGCCCTGCTCGCCACCGCGCTGGATTCCCTGGGGGATGTGCTGAACGTGGCGGTGGCCCGGATCGCGGTGGGACTCGGCGCCCGCCCCCCCGACTCCGATCACCCCTTCGGTCACGGCAAGATCGAACCGCTCGGGGCCCTCATCCAGGGTGCTTTCATATTGCCCGTCGCGGCCGGCCTGATCTGGCAGAGCATCGTCAAACTGCGCGGCGGAGGCGGGGTCGAGCGACCCGAGACCGCCATCGCCGTCATCCTCATCACCCTGCTCATCGGCTGGTGGACCGCCCGGCATCTGAGGGGGGTCGCCGGCCGCACCGGCAGTATCGTCCTGCGGGGCAGCGCCCTCACCTTCGGCGTCGACGTCGCCACCCACCTCGGGGTTCTGATCTCGCTGGTTATCATACGGGTAACGGGATGGGCCGCCGCCGATGCCGTGGCGAGCATGCTGGTAGCCGTCTATATCACCTGGCAGACCCTCGGGCTGGCCCTGCGGGCGGGGCGCGACCTGCTCGACGCCCCCCTGCCCGCCGCCGACCTGCAGGTGATCGAGGAAGAACTCTCCGAACACCGGGGCGAGTTCCTGGACTACCACCGCCTGCGGACCCGGCGGGCGGGTCCGGAGAAACACATAGATTTCCACATCACCATCTGCCGCTATCGAACCCTGGAGGAGTCGCACCGGCTGGTGGACCATCTGGAGAACGCCCTGGAAGCGATCATCCCCCGGAGCCAGGTGATCATCCACACCGATCCCTGCCAGCCGGGCGTGACCTGCGCCGGCGAGGAGAGCTGTTCCCTCGCTCCCGCCCGGCGCCACCTGCTCCCCGACAGCGCCTGGCCCCACCACCCCATAGGAATAGACGCCCGGGAATTCGAACGGGTCGAGCATCCCCGCCAGCATCCCGAGGTGTATCCCGAAGAGCCGATCGACG
>CAYSYY010000415.1:0-3891 GCA_964435265.1 uncultured Gemmatimonadota bacterium | reverse complement strand
GGCGTGTTCGAGCGCCTCGACGGGGGTGTTGCGGGTATTGGTCATGTGGCAGTGGATGGCCGAGAGACCCGGGCTGCCCGGGCGCCCGCCCATCCCCCCGCCGGTCGTCTCGTAGTACGCGAAGGAAGCCCCGCTGCGCGGGTCGAGGCCGCCGATCGAGAGGTTGTTCATGGTCCCCTGGCTGGCGGCCGGGATCCGGTCGGGCGCCGCGGAGGCCAGGGCTCCGAAGAGGACGTCCACCAGCCGCTGGCTGGTCTCCACGTTGCCGGCCGCCACCGCCGCCGGCGGCCGGGCGTTGACGAGGGTGCCCGGGGGTGCGATCAGGGTGATCGGCACGAACGAGCCGTGGTTGGGCGGCACCGCCGGATCGAGCAGGCAGCGGAAGACATAGACGGTGGCCGACAGGGTGATCGCCTCCACGGCGTTCAGCGGTCCCGGACACTGCGGTGCGGTGCCCGAGAAATCCACCGTCACCGCGTCGCCGGCGACGGTGACGGCGACCCGGATGGGGAGCCGATCGCTGCCCAGACCATCGTCGTCGAGGGCGTCGCTGAAGGTGTAGACCCCGTCGGGCAGCTCGGCGATCAGGGCGCGGGTCATCCGCTCGGCGTACGCGATGAGGTGCCCCGCATACGCCGTCGCCTCGCCGACCCCCCGCTCCGCCATGATCTCGCGGAGCCGCCGCGCGCCCACCTCGAGCGCCGCCATCTGGGCCCGGAGATCCCCCTCCCGCTCCTCCGGAGTTCGTACGTTGGCCAGAATGAACGCCACGAGGTCGGGATCGGGTTCGGTCTCCCCCGCCCGGCGCAGCCGCACCGGCGGGATCCGCAGGCCCTCCTGGTAGATCTCGGTGGCCACCGCCATCGAGCCCGGCGCCATCCCCCCCACGTCGGCGTGGTGGGCCCGGGCCGCCACATAGAAGGGAGGCGGTTCGGTCTCGGCCGGACCGCCGCCCGCGGGATCGGGATCGGCGAAGACCGGCGCCACCATGGTGATGTCGGGCAGGTGGGTGCCGCCGGCGAAGGGATCGTTCAGGATGATGACGTCGCCCCGGCGCAGGTGCCCCCTGCGAAGCGCCGCCGCCACCGAGCGGGGCATGCTGCCCAGGTGAACGGGCAGGTGGTCGCCCTGGGCCACGACGCGGGCGGCGGAGTCGAAGAGAGCGCACGAGTAGTCGCGGCGTTCCTTGATGTTGGGGGAGGAGGAGGTGCGCTGCAGCACCGCTCCCATCTCTTCGGCCGCGCCGGCGAAGCGGTGCTTGTAGACCTCCAGCAGGACGGGATCGAGCGGCGGGGTGCGGGGCGGAGCGCTCACTCCCCGCCGCCCTGCTCCTCGTCGGGGAGCAGGCCGCCGTTGAGGAAGACATCGATCTCTTCGAGCGTACCCAGGGCGAGCGAGCCGACCCGGGAGCAGGCGCAGGCGGCACAGGCGGCCGCGAAGTACCCCGCCTCCTCGCCCGCCAGCCCCCGCAGCAGGGCGTAGGAGAGACCGCCGAAGTAGGCCCCGCCGGCGCCGGTCGGGTCGACCGCGGGCCCGCCCAGAGCGGGGATCGGCCAGCCTTCGCCGTTGTACATCAGGTAGCTTCCCTCGCGTCCGGCGGTGACGACGGTGTAGCGGGAACGGTAGGTGGAGTGCAGGATCCGGCAGGCCTCTTCGGGATCGTCGGAGCCGGTCAGCGAGGCGGCGGCGGCCAGGCAGGCTTTGAGCACATCCGATTTCTTCAGGATCGCTTCGAGCTCCTTGCGGCGCCCCAGCCCGGCTTCCTCCACCAGGTAGATGGGCTCGGTGTCGAGGTCGGTCAGGATGAAGCAGTCGGCGGTCCGGGCGACCTCGATCGCCTGCAGGGTGGTGCGCAGGGGCACGCTGGCCACGTCGGTATGGAAGTGGAGCGAGGCGTCGATGCATCCCACCATGGCGGCATCGACCTGTTCGGGGGTGAGGTAGTTCAGGACGTTCGGGAAGACTATGGTGGCGCGCTCTCCGTGGGGAGTGACGGCGACCCATGAGAAGGGTGTGCGCTGACCCTCCCGTTTCTCGATGCAGGTCGTGGAGATCCCTTCCTTCTCGAAGGCGTCGAGGATGAGGTCGCCCTCGTCGTCATCACCGAGGATGCCCAGCCAGGCGGTCGAGACGCCCAGGCGGGCGAGCTGGATGAGGCTCAGGGCGGTGGCGCCGCCGGGAGTGATCTCGAAGCCCTGGCTCAGTACCTTCGGCTTCTGCCAGCCCAGCTTCGGCACCAGCGCTTCGTAGTTGATCGTGCAGGTGCCCAGACCGACCACATCGGCGGCCAGGCGGCACTCTTTCTTCGCCGCCGGTTCCCGCGCGCTGCGCGGCGGGCTCGATTTCCGCTTCGCGTTCATCTCACCGTCGACCTCGTCACCTCTGCCTGCTGTGATCCGGCGGCTTGGGCCGGGGAGCCGGAACCGGTCGCTACTCCAGGGTCGCGAGACCGCACTCCAGATCGGCCAGGATATCCTCGATGTCCTCGATCCCCACCGAGAGCCGGATCAGCCCGTCGGGTATCCCCATCGCTTCCCGTTCCGCCCTCTCCAACTTGTAGTGTGAGGACACCGCTGGCAACAGCAGCGTTGTCTCCACGCTCCCGAGGCTGGGGATGATGCGGATGAGACGCAGCGAATCCACCACCCGTCGGGTCGCTTCGAGATCGGCGTCGATCTCGAAGCTGAGCATGGCGCCGAAGGCGCTCATCTGGGCGGCGGCGACGGCGTGCCGGGGATGGCTCGTGAGGCCGGGGTAGTTGACCTTCCTCACCTGCGGGTGCCGTTCCAGCCAGCGGGCCACCGCCAGGGCGTTCTCCGAAGCCCGTTCCACCCGGACCCGGACCGTCTTGGCGCCGCGCAGGAGCAGGAAGGCGGCCAGGGGGTCCATGATACCGCCCAGATCCACCAGCATGCTCCGGACCGCGGCCGTTTCCCCGGCCGGGCCGGCCACCACCCCGCCGGTCGTGTCGCCGTGTCCGCCCAGGAACTTGGTGAGCGAGTGCACCACCAGATCGGCGCCCAGCTCCAGGGGCCGCTGCAGGGCCGGGGTCGCGAAGGTGTTGTCGACCACCACCACCGCGCCCGCCTCGTGTCCCAGGCGGGCCGCGGCGGCGATGTCGCAGACCTTCAGCGTCGGATTGGTCGGGGATTCGAGGTAGAGGACGTCGGCCGAGCCGGCCAGCGCCGCCGCCAGTTCCCGGCCGCCGTCGGCCTCGGCCCCGATCTCGACCCAGACCACCTCGATCCCCCACGGCTCCAGCACCCGCCGGAAGAAGCCCGAGGTCCCGCCGTAGATATCGCGGTAGGCGACCAGGCGCCCCCCCGGCCGGAGTAGGGTGAACATGGCCGTGGACACCGCGGCCATACCCGAGGCGGCGGCCACCGCTCCGGCGGCTCCCTCCAGGGCGGCGATCTTGGTCTCCAGCGCGGCCACGGTGGGATTGCCGAGCCGGGAGTAGATGTACTCCCCGGCGGGGCGCAGGAAGGCGTCTTCGAGCGCCCGCGCGCTCGGGAACCCGAACGGCGCCGTCTGGTAGATCGGAACCGCGGCGGCCCCGGTGGCGGGATCGGTCCCTTCGCCGGCGTGGACCGCGCGGGTACTGATCCCGGCGTGAGCGTGTTGGTCGGTCACCGCTGGACTCCTCTCCTTAGTACACCATCCCGCAATCACACTCGCATTCGAGGACCGACGCATTCCGTCCGGGGACGCATGCCCGGGAGTTCAGACGCTCAGCAGCAGGTCGCCCCAGGCGTTCACCTCGAGCCCGGCGTCGGGGGGCAGGACGGTGGTGGCTGAAAACTCGTGGATCAGGGCCGGGCCGTGCAAGTGCGTCCCGGCCGTAAGCGAGGCGCGTGCGATCTGGGGGGTTGGCAGGACGCGGCCTTCCCA
>CAYSYY010000414.1:3275-3897 GCA_964435265.1 uncultured Gemmatimonadota bacterium | reverse complement strand
TCTCCACCGGACCGGCCGTAACGCTCAGAAGCGAGCGGCGGCTCACAACGGTCGGGGCGCCGATGACGGTGGCGGTGATCGTCACGTCGCTGGCCAGGGTGCCGCTCTGGAACTGCACCCTTGCCTCGCCGTCGGCGTCGGTCGCGGCGGTGTCCTTCACCGCCGTGCCGCCGAAGGTGCCGACCCCGGTGGGGCTGATCGCGAACTCCACCGCTACCCCCGGTGGAACCGGTTTGTTGTCCTTGTCGAGCACAAGGGCGGTGATGCTGGCCGTCTCGACCCCGCCGGTCCCCCTGACCTGCAGATCGGTGGCCGAGGTCGAGAGCGCCACCGAGGCGGCGACCGGAGTGGAGATGGTGACGGTCGTGGAGTCAACGATCCCGCTCGCCACCGGTCCGCTGTAGACCTTCACGGTCGCCGTGCCGGCGGTCAGCCCGGCGGTCAGGGTCACGCTGGCCTTCCCGTTGGCGTCGGTTACGGCCGATCCGCCGATGGTGCCGCGGGTCGTCGAGAAGGTCAGGGTTTCACCGGCGACCCCGCGTCCGGTGCTGAATTCCTGCAGAACCGCCGTGACGGTCGAGACATCGACCCCGTTGGCCGCCAGGACGGCGGGCAGGGCGGT
>CAYSYY010000414.1:1280-3265 GCA_964435265.1 uncultured Gemmatimonadota bacterium | reverse complement strand
CACGTCGAAAGTCGCGGTGGCGCTGCCGACCGCGGCCTGGACCGTCGCGACCGCATCGGTCGAGGCCCCGTCACCGGTCAGCACCACGGTGGCCTGGCCGCTCGTATTGGTCTGGCTTACCGAATACGAGAGCGCGGCTCCGGACGGGGTAGCTCCGATCAGGCTCCACGATACCGAGACGCCCTCGACGGGATAACCGGTGTTGTCATGCACCGTAGCCGTCAGGGTGGCGTAATCCTGGTGGTTCCGGATGATCCATTCCTCGGCGCAGGTCAGGCTGACCTGCCGTACCGGCGCGATCACGCTGAAGGTCCGGCTGGCGGTGAGCGCCGTGGCCGGATCAGCCCCGAGCCGGCCGTACACGGTACCGGTGAAGGATGCGGTCGTGTCGCCGGTGAGGGTGGCGGTGGCGATACCGCGGCTGTCGGTGGTGGCCGACGCGGTGATGGTTCCGTAGGTCCCCGGTCCGACCGCGAAGTTGACGGTCCGGCCGGTGAGCGGGGTGCTCGATCCCGTCTCCTTGACCGTCACCTGGACCACTACTTCGGTCTCGTCGTCGGCGATGAGGGAGTCGGGGGTGGTCTTGATCGAGAGGCTCACCCCATAGAGAGGGATATCGACCGTATCGGCGATGGTGCTGACGCTGGCGATGATCCGGGTGCTGCTGTTGGTCTGCCCGACGTCGGTTCGAAGGGTAACCCCGGCCTCACCGCCGGCATCGGTCTTGCCGAAAGCGGCACTCAGGATTCCGCCCCCCGAAGCGATGGCGAAATCGACCCGCTGGTTGGTCACCGGATTCCCGAGCTTGTTGAGCACCAGGGCGGTGAGTTCGGCGGTCTCGGCCCCGTCACGCAGCATGGTCGGATTGTCGGTGGCCAGGCTCAGCGAGTACTGGTCCTGCAGCAGGTGCAGGCTCTCGTCCTGGGTGACGCCGCCCAGCTCGGCCCGCATTACCAGGTCGCCGGCGTTGAGCGTGCTCTGGACCGTGGCCGAGGCGATCCCGGAGGCGTTGGTCTGGCCGGAGACGCCGGAGAGCAGGACGCTGGGGCCCGAGAACTTGGTGATGATGATATCGTGGCCGCCGATGATGGCGCCGGTCGCCGTTTCGCTGGCCTGCCACTGGAACAGCGCCGTCGCCGTGCCATTGGCCAGGATCGTGTCGGGCTGGACGAACGAGGTCAGGGTCACGCCCTTGAGGGTGACCGAGACGCTCTTGGTGCTGTCGCCTACGGTGGCGGTGACGGTGGCGATGTCATTGGCCGAACCGGCGTCGGCGGTGAGGGTGGTAATGTGCACACCGTTCGGGTTGCCCGCCTTCCCGGTCTGGCCGACGGCGGGGAAGAGGGTCGCCGCGGAAGTGCCGCCCACGCTCCAGGTGACGTCGCGGTTGCTCAACAGGTTGCCGTTGGGATCCTGCACCGTGACCTGGACCGTGGTGGTGGCCACGCCGTCGCGCAGGATGGCGCCGGCCCCGGCCGAGATGGTCAGGGTGAGGGCTTCGGCCAGGAAGGAAACATTGGTGGAGGTGGTCAGGGTGCCGAGGGTGGCCGTGACGGCGGCCGTACCCGGTGAAGTCCCCGAGGTCAGGGTGACCGAAGCCACCCCGCTGGCGTTGGTGGTGGCCGCGGCCGGCAGGGTGCCGAGGGTCGAGGCGAACTGGATGCTCCGTCCGGTGACCCCGGCGTTGGTGGTGGTCTCCTTCACCAGGAGATCGATCTTGGAGGTGTTGGTCCCGTTGGCCACGATCGCGGTCGGGCTGGCCGTCATAACCAGGGTGACGCCGCGCAGCGGCACGTCGAGGGTGTCACTCTGCCCTTCGGCGGAGGCGATGATCCGGGCGTTGCCGTCGGCCGTGGCGGCGTCGGCCCGCAGGACGATCGAGGCAGTCCCGGTGGTGCCCGTCTGCTGAGGCTGGGAAGAGGATAGCGAGCCGGAACCGGTCAGGTTGAAGGTGACGACCCGCCCCGCCAGAGCGGTCCCTTCGC
>CAYSYY010000414.1:0-1270 GCA_964435265.1 uncultured Gemmatimonadota bacterium | reverse complement strand
CCGTCCACCACCCGGGCGGTGATGGAGGTCTCGTCCTGGCCGTCGCGCAGGAGGCGGTCCTCACCACTCGAGAGCTCCACCGAGATGTTGGCGGTGGCGGTAAAGGCCACCGTGGTGGTCACCGTGACGTTCCCGATCACGGCCGTGACGGTGGCCGTGCCGGAGGCCGGGGTGCTCTTCAGGGTCGCCGTGGCGATCCCCGAGGAGTTGGTCGTCGCGGTCGCCGGGATCGTCCCCAGGTCGGTCGAGAAGGTGACCGCCTTGCCCACCACGGCCACGTTGGTGGTCTGGGTCTTGGCGATGAGGGTGATGGTGGCCGTGGAGGTGCCGTTGGCCAGGATGCTCGTCTTGTCGCTGGAGATCTGGACGCTCAGGCCCAGGAGCTGGACCGTCGTCGCCTGAGTGAGGGTACTGAAGGAGGCAGTCACGGTGGCGGTGCCGGCCGTGTTCCCCGCCTTCAGGATCGCGGTCGCCTCGCCGTTGGTGTTGGTGGTGCCCTGAACCGTGATCGAGGCATCGTTCGGTCCGGTGAGGGCGAAGGACACCTCCGCCCCCGAGATCGGGTTCCCGGCGGGGGTGAGCAGGCGCGCCCGCACGGTGGTGGTCGAGGAGCCGTCGGCGGCGATGCTGGCCGCATCGGAGGTGATTGAGAGGACCGGCTGTACATACGTCTGCAGCAGGGAGTCGGCCAGGGAGACCCCGAGCAGGGCCGTGATGGTGTCGCTGGCCGCGCTCGTGACCGCCGCGGTCAGGGTCACCCGGGCCGAGCCGAACTGGTCGGTTGTGGCGGTCGGTGTGATCTTGCCGTGCAGGGCGCCGAACGAGAGGGGCGCACTCTGGACGTTGATGCCCCGGGTGGTCCGCACCCGCGCTTCGATCTGGGCCTGCGAGACACCGTCGGCGGGGAGCTGGGACTTGTTTGAGGTCAGGGTGATGATGACTCCCTCGAAGACAACGGTTAGTTCATCGGCGTCCGCGTGCATCTCGCCGCCGCCCTGCCCCGCCTGCGGGTCGCCCAGGAGTGCACCCATCCCCTTGCGGCGCTCGCCGGCCCGTTCCCGGGCCCGGTCCAGCAGGATCGCGTGCAGACGCGCCCCGAGTTCGTCATCATCGAGCGGGCCGGCCGAGACGATGGCGATCGCCCCCGGCGGGGCCTGAGCCACCTCGACCCGGGTGTTGGTGCGCGGATTGAGAACGTACCCGGTCGTGTCGGTCACCGAGGCATCCACCAGGGCGGTGCGGTCGATCGCGCTCTCGACGCTCCCGAGGT
>CAYSYY010000413.1:0-3908 GCA_964435265.1 uncultured Gemmatimonadota bacterium | reverse complement strand
TGACCAGGGTCGGAATGGCTGTGCCGTATGCAAAACGGGTGGGGACTCTCTGGTCCTCCGGAATCCTGATACCTGGACGGCCGGCCGTACCTCCTCGCGCTCGCACCGGTATCCGTCCGGGTTGCTGCCCCCTCCACCTCTCCGGTGCAGGGGGCGGCTCTTTTCCCGGGCCCGGTGTTCAGCGGTGGATCCTCCTGATGATCTCCTCGGCGACCGGTTCGACCGCGGCCGCCACCGCGGGGCTGAGGTCCTCACCGAACTCATACACATCTTCGGCTTCTATTCCGATGATCTCGACCTTCTCCGGCATCGGGATGCCGAGGGTGCCGGCCAGCGCGAAGGCTGTCCCGAGTCCGACTTCGTGAACCGACATCAGACGGGCGCTGCCCGTGATATCGTCCATCCCGACGTGCCTGATCCGGCCCGGCTCCGCGTCGACAGCCTGGAAGGCGTCGACGATGATGACCTCATCGAAACCGGATAACCGGTCGATCACCTCGAATCCCGCCCGCTGGCTGGTGAGAAGTTCCACCCCGGGAACGGGTGCGGCCGCGAGCCGGTGTTCCAGCTCCTCGATGACCTTGAGCCCGACCGCATCGTCTCTGAGCAGCGGATTGCCGAGCCCCAGGATGGCGATCCTTCTCATCGTCATGCCTCTCCTCCAAAGAGAACGCCCGCCTGACCCTCGGGCAAGGCGGGCGCCTCGAGAAGAAATCCCCCGGACTCAGTTGGCGGGTGCCAGGGAGGGCTGGGTTGCCAGCGCTCCCGAGCGCTTGCGCACCGCCGTGAGGTAGGCGGCCATCGGGCGGTAGAGCAGGTGAGCCCACTTGCCGAAGGGCACTTCGATAGCCAGCATCGGCACTGCGATTGCAAGGTGGACCATGTACATGATGTAGGCCGGCATGGCCATGTCAAAGAGCCGGAAGAGGTGCAGGCCGATCCCTGAAAGCGCTGTCAGGAGAAGCAGGATCGGGAACATCCAGTCCGAGAGATGGCTGTCCTTGTGGATCTGGGCCTTGGCGGCCTTCCGGTCGGCCAGCAGCCAGATCGAGACCGCGAGCAGGACCAGCGTTCCGTAGTAGCCGAACAGCGAGGTCCAGTGGAAGCTGGTGTCCTCGATCTGGAAGATCGGCAGGAAGATCACCACCAGGACGAACATGGTGCCGTACCCGGTGACCAGGAAGATGTGCCGGATCCAGTGCTTGCCGGCACCGGTCTCGCACTTTGACCACCGTTTCTGGGTGAGTGCGTGGAGGACGAGTTCCTTGAATTCGACGATGTAGGCCCCCAGTCCCGCTCCCGAATCCTTCATGACCCACCGGAACATGCGGAAGGCATTCGTGAGCAGGAAGAAAGAGAGCAGCAGCGCCAGGATGATATCCCCGACATGCACGATCTCCTTCGGGGCGAAGGAGTGCAGCATCACCGTTTCGCGGGCTTCGGGGTGCTGGGCCAGCAGATTGAATCCGAAGTTCGCCGGGATGGTGAAGAGGCCGATGATGACGGCGGCGAAGATGCCCAGGAAAAGGAACTCGGTCCATTCCTTCTGGTACATGAGCCGGCTGATTCCGGTCCAGTCATACGCGGCCGTGAGCCAGCGGCGGGCGGCCATCATCAGCTTGCCGGGCTCGGCGTCGCGCGGGCAGGTATCGCTGCATTCCCCGCAGTAGTAGCACATCCAGGGATCGGCCGAACTCTTCATCTTGTCCTTCAAGCCGAGCTGGATGTAGCGGATGAACTTGCGCGGGAAGGTGGCGTCGTTGTCGGTCAGACCGCAGACCGCGGTGCAGTTTCCGCAATTGAAACACTCGGTGGCCGTGTCACCGCCGTATCTGGCCAGTTCCTTAACCACCTGAGTATCGACCCGGGAACTCATCAGGCTTCTCCCTTCAACTCGTAGGCGTAGTAGTCCCCGCTGCGCCCGGCTTCGAGGACCTCACCATATCTCCTCATGGCCATAACGTGCCACATAACGTCCTTCGACGCCAGTCCACTTTCATCAGCGATCTGGGGGACCGTCTTCGCCCCCGTCTTCAGGGCGTTCCTGATGGCCTTGCGAGCCGCGTTCTGATCCTTGACGTACTCCTTCAGTTCGTCCGACATACCGCCGTGACGCTCTCGCAGTACCTGGATCGGTTTGGTTTCTTTCTCAGCCATGTTCGACCTCATGCCCGGGGTTCGCGTCTCAACCGACGGCGACCGTTTCGGCCGCGGCACCGGCCTTCGTCGCCTCCAAATAGTTGGCCGCTTCCATGGCGGCCGAACCTGCTTCGACGATGGCGTCGGGGATGTCCTTCGGACCGGCCGCCACGCCGGCCACGAAGATGCCCTCCCCGGTGCTCCTCGTCGGGTAGAGTTTGAGGTGGGGGATGGTGAAGAAACCGTCTTCGGCCTCCCCGACCGCCAGCACGTCGCCGGCGTGCCAGCCCGCCCGCAGTCCCTGCGAGAGGATGACGAGGTCGTATGTCTTCTCGACCACCCGGCCGCCCTCGTCGAGCATCTCGACCCGGACGATCGGATTGTGATCGGCATCCTCGGTGATCCGCGCGACCTTGCCGTTGACGATGTTGATCCCCTCGTCCATGGCGCGGCGGTAGAACTGCTCGAAGCCCTTGCCGAAGGCCCGGATATCCATGTGGTAGATGGTGATGTCCACCTCGCCGTAGGCCTTGGTCAGAATGGCCTGCTTCAGGGCATACATGCAGCAGACCCGCGAGCAGTACGGGTAGCCCAGCGACTGGTCGCGGCTGCCGGCGCACTGCACATAGGCGATCGATTTCGGTACCTTGCCGTCCGAGGGGCGCATGATGTGCCCGTACGGTCCGTCGGAGGACTGCACCCGTTCCATGGCCAGCGGGTTCATCACGTTGACGAACCGGCCGCCGCCCCATTCCTGCTTGGCCTCGATCGGGATGAGATCGAGCCCCGAGGCCACCACCACCGCGCCGACCTCGATGCTGACTTCCTCCGGTTCCTGCAGGAAGTTGATGCATTCGACGGGGCAGACGGTGGCGCATTTGCCGCAGAAGGTGCAGTGCTCGACGTCGAGCACTGGCACCTGCGGGATGGCATTGGCGTGGGGGATGTAGATCGCCCGGCGGGCGCCCAGACCGTAATCGAACTCGTGCGGCACGTCGACCGGACAGTCCAGCTCGCACTTGCTGCAGCCGATGCAGTCGTCGATGTTCACATAGCGCGGCTTCTTCAGCAGCTGCACCGTGAATCCCGCCCCGTTCTTCGCCACCTTCTTGACTTCGGTGTAGGTCTGGAGCGTGATGTTCTCATGGTGCGAGGTCTCGGCCATCCGGGGCGTGCAGATGCAACTCGAGCAGTCCAGGGTGGGGAAGACCTTGTTCAGCCCCACCATGATGCCGCCGATGGAGGGTTCCTTCTCCACCAGCAGCACGCTGTAGCCCTGATCCCCCAGATCCAGGGATGCCTGCATGCCGGCGATGCCCCCGCCGATGACCAGTGCGTCGTACCGCTTCTCTAACTCTGCCATGCTCTACCTCGTCTTTTCCAGTAGGTCACACCCGCTCCCCGGTCAGTCCCGCCGCGCCTCCTGCAGGACGGTTCCGTCGACGTCGCGCAGCCGCACGATCATCGGCATCTGGCCGGGCAGGGAGTGGGTCGCACAACCGTAACAGGGGTCATAGGCCCGGAAGGCCATCTCCACCATGTTGAGCACGCCCTCGGTGATCTCGGAGCCTTTCTTGATCAGTCCCTGGGCGGCCTTCTTGACCGACATGCAGATCGGGGCGTTGTTGTTGGTGGTGCCCACGATCAGGTTGACCTTGGTGATAATCCCCCTCTCGTCGGTCGTGTAATGATGGGTGAGCGTGCCGCGGGGGGCTTCGACGCAGCCGATGCCCTCGGTCGGGGTTTCGGTCGGCAGAGCGCGGTAGTCC
>CAYSYY010000412.1:0-3911 GCA_964435265.1 uncultured Gemmatimonadota bacterium | reverse complement strand
ACCCCCGACCTCGGCGATGTGAGCGCCGCGCTCTGACCAGCTGAGCTAGTCGCCCTCGAATCTGAAAGAACCGGGCGGGCTCGAGTCCCGCGGAAGCCTCAAAGTAGACGGGCGCAGCCCGGTGTCAACGGCTATCACGGATCCGGCCACGGACCTGGGAAAGGATCCGGTCGGGGACCCGACCATAAACCCGATCGCAGGCCGTCCCGGAACATTGAGTATAGCCTGCCGGGCCAGATGCGAACAATCCAGACGGGCGGCCGCACGCAGTCCGCCGAACCGGCCGGTCCGGCCGGAGAGCAGTGCGTCGAGGGTCGTGCCGCTGTCCGATTCCTCCATTGCGTTCACCACGATCACACCCAGGCCGATCCCCAGGCCGTCCCAGACCAGGTCCTTGCCCGAGAAGTAGGTCCGCTTCACGAACGCGTCGTAGAGTTCCTTGGCGATGCTGCAGGTCACCCCGACTCCCACTCCGAAAGAGACGGCCCGGTCGTGCTCCCAATCCCAGGCATCGCGGGCCACCACATAGCCGGCCCCGGTGCAGACGAAGCCGCCGATAAAGTGCAGGATCTTGTCGGGTCCGAACCAGTCGTCCTGAGCGCGGGCGCCCGACGGGAGGGCGATGAGCAGGAGGCCTGTCAGAAGGAGACCTGATAGGACGGGGAATCCGCCCTCGCTGTGGGCGCCCCGGGGCTCAGACCCGTTCGCCGGGTATGTAGAGCTTCTCGTATTCATCGAAGACGAACTTGTCGGTCATGCCGGCGACGAAATCGCAGAGGGTGCGGTAGAAGGCGACGGTGGTGCGGTAGCGGGCGGCTTCGTCGGGGATCTTCTCCAGCGGGAGGTCACGCATGAACTTGAACTTCTCGCGCCTGGCGAAGCCCAGCAGGACGTAGTCGGGGAGCTGCAGCGGCCGGTTGATATAGGCCTTGAGGAGCCGGCGCATGAGGTACTCGGATTTCCCGTCCATCCGGCTCACGTTGTAGCAGTTGATGATGTTGTCGTAGACGAACCGGCGGAGCTGGCCGTACTCGTCCTTGAGGCCGGCGTCGAGCCGCACCAGGTCGCCCGGCAGCTTCGGCCGGGCGGCCGTGAAATGGTCGGGTTCGGTGATCCCATGCTCTTCGCACCAGGCTCCGATCCGCTTCACGCTCGACACGATGGTGTTGGTCACGAGCAGGTGGATGAGGCCGCGGATGAGGCGGTTCTGACGGCTGAAGCGGGGTTGATCGAAATATCCGGGGAAGTTGCGGATCACCACCCGGCTGATCGAAAGCTCCTCGACCTTCTCGAGTGCGACCTGTCCTTCGCGCAGGCCGTCCTCGAGATCGTGGGTCTGCTGGGCGATCTCGTCGGCGACACTGACGACCTGTCCTTCGAGGTGACAGCCGGTCTCCAGATCGATACCCGCGGTATCGATATCGCAGAGCACGCGATCGGTGAAGTACCCGGTGTGTTTGAGGATGCCTTCGCGTACCTGGTCGGTCAGGTTCAGGCCGGGGCGGTCGTAGCGGGTCTCGAGCTGGTCCACCACCCGCAGACTCTGGTAGTTGTGCTTGAAGCCCCCGAGGCGGAAGCGCACCTCGGGGCGTACGTGGTCGTCGAGGTCGTCCTCGCCGCTCATGATGGCGGCCAGGACCTTCTCGCCCGAGTGCCCGAAAGGGGTATGGCCGAGGTCGTGCCCCAGGGCGATCGCCTCGATCAGGTCCTCGTTCAGGCCCAGCGCCCGCCCGATGGTGCGGGCGAGTTGGGAGACCTCGACGGTGTGGGTGAGCCGGGTGCGGTAGTGGTCGCCGCCGATCGAGACGTAGACCTGGGTCTTGTGCTTGAGCCGCCGGAAGGCGCGGCTGTGCACGATCCGGTCGCGGTCGCGCTGGAAGGGCAGGCGGTAATCCTCCCGGCGACCCTCCTGCTCCAGCTCCCGGCGTCGTGTGGCGCAGGCATTCCGGATGGCGTAGACGGCGGTGAGCTCATCGTACCGCGCCGCCAGATCTTCGGCGTCCCGGTAGCTCCAGGATGACTCCCCCACTCTCAGTCGGCTCCGGAGTCCTTCTTCGCAGCGGTCTTCTTCGCCGTCTTCTTCTCTGCCGGCGGTTCCTCAGTGGTCTCGGCGGCACCTTCATCCTCCGCCTCCACCCCACCCCGGGCCTTCTCCTCCTGAGCCAGATCGACCCGGCTGCGGAGCTCCGCTTCCTTTGCCTTCATGACCGCCTTGAAGCTCTTGCTGGCGTCCTGGAGTTTCTCTTTGAGCGCCGACAGCGCCGCTCCGGCCTTGATCGCTCCCTCATCACCGGCGTCGGTGGCGGCCTGCTCGATGTCCTCCTGGATCCCCTTGAGCTTGTCACCCAGGTCGCCGAACTTCTCTTTCATGTCATCACCGAAGTGTTCGGCCTCCCGGGTTGCCCGGCGGCCCAGTTCCTCGGCCTTCATCTTGAACTCGACCGCCTTCTCGAAGGCCTGTTCCCGCAGACCCTCCGATTCGGTCCAGGTTTCCTCGAGCTTCTCGAGCAGTTCCTGGGCCTTCTTCTTCAGTTCGTCCATCTTCTCCTTCAGGTCCTCGCTCTTATCCTTCCAGAGCTCGCGCGTTTCCTCGCCGGAGCGGGGCGCGAAAGCAAGTCCGGAGATGAATCCGACCAGACCTCCGAAGATGAAGGAACCGAACCGTCCGCGCTTCTTACGTGCCATCGTACCGAGCCTCCTGAACCGGCCGGTGGTGTATCGGCCGTTCTGTTTCTCAGGTTTTCCTCCCTGAGTTTCGCGTAAAGATCGACGTGATGAACCGGGCCATGCCGCTGAAGGCGGAGAAGATCCTGATGGTGACCCGTTCCAGATCCTCTTCGAGCACCTCGGCCAGCAGCCCCATGCGCTCGGCCCGCTCGCGTACTCCCGCTACGGTCTCGATAAAGCCTTCGGCCTGGTCCAGCGCATCATCGGCCACCTCGGTCGCCCGGCCGGCCAGCTCCTTGACTTCATCGGCCAGGGGCTGGAACTGCTCCCGGAAGTCCTTGATGAGCGCTGTGACCGTGCGCATCACCTGGTAGAGCTTCCAGGCGATGAGCAGCGGCACGACGGTGAGCAGCACCGTGCAGACCGCGATCACCACCAGGCTGATCTGGATCGTCAACATGACACCGGTTCCTTGTGCGACTCCGTTTCTCTCATTCTACGCCCCAGCCCGGCTGCAGTTGCAGTTCCCGCCGCCACTCTGCCCTACCGACCTTCCAGGATCTCCCGGACGGCCGGCTCCAGCCTCTCACCCCGGGCGTTCACGAACCTGATCATGCCCTCTTTGTCGATCAGGAAGGTGGCCGGTATGCCGGTCACGCGGTAGATGTTCGAGACCGCGTTGTCCCAGTACAGACCGTCGTAGGTGGTCGGCCAGGGCATCCCCCGCTCGTCCATGAAAGCCCGCACCTGTGCGGCCGTCATCTGGGCCTGCTGCGGGTTCTCGGGATCGGGGGCCATATCGAGGCTCACCCCCAGCACACCCAGCCCCCGGTCGCCGTACGCCTCATAGACCGCGATCACGTTGGGCACTTCCGCCAGGCACGGCCCGCACCAGGTCGCCCAGAAGTCCAGCAGGACCACCTCGTAGTGCTGCAGGTACTCCGAGAGTGTGATCAGGTTGCCCCGGCAGTCCTCCTGACTGAAATCTGGCGCCGGGTAGCCGACCGCTATGTAGGGCTTGGGATCGACCTTCACCTCTGAAACCCGGAAGGTGATCCGGTCGCCGCTCGGGGAGATCGAATCGATGGTGTAGCTCTGACCCCCGGCGTTGAAAGGCTCGCCCAGGCGGTAGTGCTCGGCCGATGAGGAGGAGGTCTCGAGCTCACCGTCGCCGTTCAGATCGATGGTCAGGCTGACCAGTCGCTCGTCGATGGTGTCGGCGTCGACCGGGGTCAGGTTGAAGA
>CAYSYY010000411.1:0-3912 GCA_964435265.1 uncultured Gemmatimonadota bacterium | reverse complement strand
GGGGTATGAGACATCATGCACGCGGTGTATAGTGAGGGCGTCACTAACTCGACGTTACTCTCTACCCGTGTGTTGACGCAATGATTCATGACAATGAGAACTTCGCCGGTAAGGCCCTCTCGTCTCGTGAGGTTAGACTCCGCTCCCTGAGTGTTCCGTGCGGCCTGTGCGGGGAGCCGGACGGGGGGCGGGTGCCGTGCCATGCCTGCGCCCACCGCTGCTCGGTACCCGACGGCGGCCACGGGATATGCAGGGTGCGTTTCAATGAGGGCGGCACGCTGCGGGTCCCGCACGGCTGGACCACCAGCCTGCACGCCGACCCGATCGAGAAGAAACCCTTCTTCCATCTGCTGCCCGGCTCGATCGCCCTCTCCTTCGGCACCCTGGGGTGCAACTTCCACTGCCCCTTCTGCCAGAACTGGACCACCAGTCAGGCCCTGCGCGACGGGACCGCCGGCGTGCCGGTTCATGAGATCAGCGCCGGCGAGATCGTCGCCCAGGCGGTCGCGCGGGGCGCCCGGAGCGTCTCGAGCACCTACAACGAGCCGCTCATCACCGTCGAGTGGGCACTGAGCATATTCCGTGAAGCCCGGATGCGGGGGCTGCTGACCTCATTCGTTTCCAACGGTTTCGCCACTCCCGAAGCGGTGGCCGCGCTCGCCCCCTGGCTCGACGGCATCAACATCGACCTGAAGGGCTTCTCCGATGACTTCTACCGGGAGCTCGGCGGCCGGCTGCAGCCGGTGCTCGATACCATCGCAGCGTGCGTCGAGGCGGGCATCTGGGTCGAGGTCGTCACGCTCATCGTGCCCGGCCGCAACGACTCTTCCGGGGAACTGGCCGCAATCGCCTCGTTCCTGGCTCAGCTCTCCCCCGACCTCCCCTGGCATGTGACGGCCTACCACCCCGACTATCTCTACACCGAACCCGGTCCGACTCCGCCCGCGACGCTGCAGCGGGCGGTGCAGATCGGCCGGGAGGCGGGACTGCACTACGTCTATGCCGGGAACCTGCCGGGCCGGGTCGGCAACCTGGAGAACACCCTCTGCCCGGGCTGCGGCGCCGTGGTGATCGAACGTTTCGGGTTCCGGGTGCTCCGCACCGCCCTGCGCGACGGCGCCTGCCGGCGGTGCGGCGAGCCCATCGCCGGCCGCTGGGACCCTGCCGCTCCGGAGGCGCTTGCATAACGGCCGGTCGTAGACGAAGATAGTAAGTCCTGACAGAAAGCCCTGACGCGAAGGCGCCGACCCGCCGTCCGAGGCGTCACGCTCAACCCGGGAGAAGTGACATGAGCAGTCCCCTGAAGGAACTCGAACCGCGCCGGATCTGGGAGTATTTCGACGAGATCCGCCAGATCCCCCGTCCTTCGAAGCACGAGGAGAAGATCCAGGCCTGGTTGAAGGCCTGGGCGGAGGAGAGCGGTTTCACCGTCCGGCAGGATGCGACCGGGAACCTGGTTGTGACCGTACCGGCGACCCCCGGCCACGAATCGGCCGATCCGGTGGTCCTGCAGGGTCACGTGGACATGGTGCCGGAGAAGAACTCGGGCACCGCCCACGACTTCCTGAGCGATCCCATCCAGGCCGAGATCGACGGCGACTGGGTGGTGGCGCGCGACACCACGCTGGGGGCGGACAACGGCGTCGGGGTGGCCATGGCCATGGCGGCGGCGACCGAAGAGGGCGTCGTGCACGGCCCGCTCGAACTGCTCTTCACCATAGATGAGGAGACCGGCCTGACCGGAGCCCGAGAACTCGAGTCCGACCTGCTCCAGGGCCGTATGCTCATGAACCTCGACACCGAGGAGGACGGCGCTTTCTACATCGGCTGCGCCGGGGGGCAGGACCTGTCCATCACCTTCCCCCGCGAGACCAGGACCAGCGACTACGACACCGGTTTCTCGCTGGCCGTGAAGGGACTGCGCGGCGGCCATTCAGGGGTGGACATCCACGAGAACCGGGCCAACGCCGTGAAGCTGCTGGCCCGGCTGCTCGCCGGCTTCGAGGCCGCCGGCATCACCTTCGACCTCTGCTCTTTCGACGGCGGCTCCAAGCACAATGCCATCCCCCGGGAATCTTTCGCCGCCCTGCGGGCTCCGGCCGGGGCCCGGGCGCAGATGATGGAGGTCATCGCCGAGCAGACCGAGGAGTTCACCGGCCAGTTCGGCCGGATCGATCCCGGCCTGCAGATCACCCTCGACGAGGTCGACACCGGCCCGACCGCATTCACCGACGACCTGCGGCGCCGCTTCATCGGCGCCCTGATGGCCGCTCCCCACGGAGTTCTGGGTATGAGCCGCGACGTACCCGGTCTGGTGGAGACCAGCAACAACGTCGCGGTGGTGATCACCGGAGACGACGCCATCACGATCACCACCAGCACCCGCTCGAGTGTTATGCCCGCCCTGCGCGCCATGGTCAGGCAGATCTCGGCCGTCTTCACCCTGGCCGGCGCGTCGGTGGAGGATCAAGGCGGATACCCCGGCTGGACGCCGAATCCCGATTCCCGGCTGCTGCAAGCCGGGCGGGACGTCTTCCAGAACGTCTTCGCCAAGGAACCCAACGTGAAGGCGATCCACGCCGGCCTGGAATGCGGCATCATCGGAGAGAAGTTCCCCGGCATGGATATGATCAGCTTCGGTCCCGAGATCAGGAGCCCGCACGCCCCGGGGGAGAAAGTACAGATCTCCTCGGTGGCGCGGAGCTGGGAGCTGCTCAAAGCCTTCCTGGCGAGCCTGGCCTGAGCGAATAATCCAGCGGGCCTACTCTTCGGGCTCGCCGCCGCTCCGGAAGAGATCGAGGAAACGGTCCTCGTAGAGCTCGTAGAGGCCCCACCGGTCGAGTTCTTCCTTGAGCTGCTGGGCCTTGCCGCGGTCGGCCACCACCTCCCGGAAGAGCTGGTCGATCCGCCGCATGACGTAGCCGGGCACCTCTTCGTGGTCGACCGGCGCCTCGGGATCGGGGGGGACTTCCCCCCCCTCCTCCTCGGCCCGGGAGGAGAAGGCCGCCCGCATCCGCTCCTCGATCTGGGCCATCATCTCATCCATCTGGGCGACCGGACCGTCGAACTTGCCGAGGTTAGCCTCCACCCCCAGGAGCGTCCCAAGGGTTTTCACCAGGGCGCGGGAACCCCGGGGATTGGGCAGGCTGATCGAGTACTGCGGGATGGTGGCCAGCAGGCAGGCGGCCTCGATCCCCCGGGCGCCCGCCACGCCCAGCAGCAGGCCGTTGAGGCCGCTGATGATGCCCTGGACCAGGACCTCGGCGCCGTGGGGGATGAGCGATTTCAGCAGCGCTTCGTTGGTCGCTACGCCCAGCACGCGGGTCTCTTCGGTGTAGCTCATCGGCACGGCGAAAGCCGCGCAGGTGTAGATGCGCCGCACCTCGTAGCTCTCGGCCACATCCACGATGAGGTTGGTCAGGGTGAGCGCCGCCGGTCCCGAGACCTGGGCCTCGCTCAGGAAGAAGAGCAGATCGGGATCGAGGCTGACGGTGAAGCTGTTGGCGGGTACGTCGGGGAGATTGGCGATCCCTTTCTCGACCACGATGGCGTCGGGGGTGAAGTGCTCGCTCATATCGACCTCGCCGAATTCCTTGGCCCCGAGCTCGCGCCGCAGGAAATCCACCGCCCCCACCCCCACATTGCCCATCCCCGGCCAGCCGGCCAGAAGGATCGGCGCGGAGACCTCGATATCGCGGTGCAGACGTACCTTCATGGTGTGCTCCGTTCCTCCCCGCCGACGATCGGGGGCAATCCCGCCGCCCGCAGCCGCCGGTTCAGGGCCGGGATGATGTCCCGGCTCAGTTCTTCCCGCTCCCGTTCGACCCCGGCGAAAGCGGCGTGCAGAGCCTGCGCCCGCGCCCGCTCGCCGGCGGTCGGTCCCAGCTGGTGTCCGGGGCGCGCGTCGTCGCC
>CAYSYY010000410.1:0-3920 GCA_964435265.1 uncultured Gemmatimonadota bacterium | reverse complement strand
ATCCACCGCTGCGGGCACATCCTGCAGGGCGCGGTAACCTTCCCGGGAGAGGCGGTAGCGCGGTTCGGTCGGATGCTCGATGAGAACGACGATGTCGTAATCGCTCTCGTCGCCGGCATCGCCGCGTGCCCGCGATCCGAACAGGTAGATCCGGACCGGTTTCAGAGCTTCGACGATCCGGCTGATGATTTCCTGCAGAACCGGGTCCCGGTCCATATCGGCATCGGTCAGAGTGGTACCCCCCACGTTGATCGCGCGATCATCGCGATCAGGGCTTCCCGCCATGCCACTGCTTCTCAGCCCCTGTCCCGACCTGACCCAGGCATCTACCTCCGCCAACTTGAACTTCCAGAACTTGCCGAGGCGGTGGGCCGGCAAATCCCGCCCCTCGATCCACCTGTAGACGGTCTCCCGGGCTATCCCCAGGTATGAAGAGATCTCATCAACCGAGTACCAGCGCTCCGTCATGGGCTCCAATATTCCTGATGAAAGCAGGTTATCGTCATACAAAACAGGTCAACAGCAATAATAATAGGAACCGATCATTCATTGGTCAATCGAGAACGCTTGTCTGTTGCGCGGTCTTCACTCCCGACTGCTTCCGGAGGGATCGGAAGCCCGCTCCAAGAGTGCATCATATTTAACTAATAACATGATATGAATATCCTATCATATTATTATATAGGTACTTATCTCATATCTAACGCCTCAGGACGTACGGCTGGGTCCAGGCGTATTCGGGGGCCTCTTCACCGGCCGTGGGGTGGTCCTGCATCCGGCTCGAGATGACTTTGGCGCGGACGTAGAGTTCGTCGCCTGCATAGCGGTAAACGGCGGGATTGTCGGTCGTTTCAAGCAGCACGATCCCCGGCTCGCCGGGTTCGCCGTCGCTCAGGCGGGTGCCGATGAAACTGGTTATATAGGTGACACCCTCATCGGCCGCGATCGTGACCTCGTAGCGGCGATCGTCGCGCCGGACGTCCAGCAGCTCGACTCCGGTGGAGGCGTAGAACTCGCCGGCCCGGATGGCGTCGAGGATGGCGCCGGTCTCCAGCGCTGCGGCCCGGACCATGATCCAGCCCCGCCCCGGTGCCGAGACCTCGGGGGCATCGGAGAAGTAATTGTGGGTATCATCAGTGGCCAGCCCGTAGAGCGGTCCCAGACCGTGCCGGGTGAGACGCAGTGTATTGGCAACGTCCCACACCTCGTCCATCCCGGGGTGGTTGTCATCGCCGTAATTGTTGCAGCCGGTACTGCCGTTGTAGACCTCGAAGAGGTGGGTGCCCTGCACCACGGCGAGTTCTTCCGGGGTCAGAACGTAGTACCAGTTGGGGTGGTTGATATGCGCCAGCATGTTCCGGCCGGTAGCCGCGGCCTGATCGTTGACGGCCGCGAGGTCGTGCTCGAACGTCTCCAGGACCGATCCGCCCCGCTGGACGGGGATGAACTCGGCCGGATTGAGGACGTTTACATGCAGAGGTTTGGTCAGGTAGAGGTCGCTGATCTCCTCCCCCTCGATCAGCAGGAAGCGTCCCGGCTCCTCGAAACGCCCGCGCAGCTCGTCGATCGTCTTCAGACGCATCTGCAGCTGACCGTCCACCTCACGGGTCTCGACCCAGGCCTCGCCGAAGCGGGTACGCAGTTCGGCCAGCCGCTCCGGAGTCAGGGCCCGGTCCTCTGAAACCCGGTACCAGCGCTCGCCCCGCGGCAGAATATCGTGGTCGGTCAGCACCAGCCAGTCGTAGCCGCGCGAGCGGTACCACTCCACCACCGTTTCAGGGGCGGCGTCGCCGTCACTCCAGAAGGACTGGGTGTGGCTATTGCCGCGGTACCACCGTTCGGCGGTGACCTGCGAACAGGCCGTCGAGGCCGTGTAGTCCGCGATCGCACCCGCTGCAACCGTGGCGGCGATAGTAACCGCCGCTACCACCGGCAGGAGCCGTTTCATCGTTCCGTCCCCCCCTCGTTGAAGACGACATCCCCCCGCTCCAGGCTCCAGTCCGGGCCGAAGAATCCGATCGCCTGCACTCCGCCGGCCCCGTCCCGGAGCAGGTCGGCGGAGAAGACGAGCAGGTCGGGGAAACCGGCCCCGGAGATGAAGTACTGCCCCGCCCCGGCCGCGATGCAGCCCGGCCGCCCCGTCCAGGCCACGGCGCCCACCGAGGCTGTTTCGGAGTCCGGGCGCGGTCGGATGAGGTAGCAGCCCAGATCCTCTCCGGCATAGACATGCTCTCCCACCGTGATCCGGTCCCGGCGCACCTGCACCGGACCTGCGCCCAGCAGAGTGCGCCAGCAGGTGTTGGTGTCGGCGTTACCGTAGAGCACCACGTTGCGGTCGGGATCGGCGGCCGGATCGAAGTCGGTGTCGGCCGTGACCTCCAGGCTGCCGTTGCCGCGGTACCAGAACATCTCAGCATCGAAGCGCGCCTTGGTGAAAGCGGCCCGGTCCTCCTCGCGGTTGCCGGCGGTGCCGTAGACCAGCACCACCCGGTTGCGGAAGGCATCCTTGAAGGTGCCGCTGCGCCCCGGGTGTTTGCCGGCCGGATCGGGCGATCCGATCGCCTCCCAGCCCGTCCCGGTGCGGGCGAAGAAAAGGGGCCCCGACGCATCCGTCACCCCGACCGCGAGCCTGGTACCGTCCAGGGTGACCGAGACGGTATCGCCCGGGGCCGGCCCCTCGAGCTCGAGCGAGAGCACGGCGACATTCTCGGTGGTGCCGTTGATCGTCGTACCCGCTTCGTCGCGTTCGACCACCACCCGGCTGAATTCGAGCGGGTGCTCCTGGGTCCGGATGGTGAGCCAGTGCGAACGGGCCGAGATGCCGGGATCGGCGGTTACGAACTCGATGCGCCGCACCGCGGCGTCGGCGGGTCGCTCGTGTGAGCGGAAGAACTCGAACAGCGGCGGCCAGTCCACGCACTCGTCCCCCCACCAGTGACCGGCCCCGGGCCGCTCGTAGTAGCTGAAGTCGGGATGGAATCCGCCCAGCAGAGCTCGCATGAAGCGGGCCTGCTCCACCGGTACGTTGTCGTCGCGGTCGCCGTGCAGGATGTAGACGCCGTGGTGCAGGTAGTTTCGGGCCAGTTCGACGGTGTCGCTGGGGTGAGAGGCCCGGGCCAGTACCGCCTCCACCGGATCGGTCTCATCGTATCCCGAACCCCCGCCGTACGCGGAGAAGCTGCGCCACCCCGCGCTGGGGCCGATGGCCGCCCAGCGGTCGGGAAAGGTGGCCCCGAGGTGCCAGGTGCCATGGCCGCCCATGGAGTGGCCGGTCAGGTAGGTGTGAGCGGGATCGGTGTCGAAGAGCCGTTCGGCTTCGGCCAGTACTTCGAGGGCGTCGAGCCGGCCCCAGTCCTCCCAGTCGAAGCCGTAGGGCCGCCGGTTGGTGGCGGCTACCAGCCACCCCCACGCCTTCGGATCGTAGGCGCGGGCCTGGCCGATCGCTTCCACCCCGGCCCCGTGCACCGAGAGGAAGAGCGCCGGCTTCCCGCTCTCCCCGACCGTCTCCGCACCGGTCCAGGGGGTGACGCCGAAGTACTGCACGCTGCCGTCGACAGCGCTGACGAAGGTCCGGTTGTGATGGGTTGCCGGTTCGACCGCCTGCAGTTCGAAGGTGAAGGGCGGGATCTCGTGGTACCCCCGGCCCTGCCGGTACCGGCCCTGCAGGGTGACCGTCACCGGGCCGGGTTCCGCGGGCCGCTCAAGATCAAGGGCAAGGGGGAGCTTTCGGGTCATGAGCGGGGACACCGCCGGCGCCGGCACGACCACGGCCCTGCGCCCGCTCACCGAGGCGGTGATCTCGATCCCCTCGAGCCGCTCCGCGGTCGCGTTCACCAGCCTCACGCCCACCCAGACCGGCCCGGTCTCCCCGATCACCAGATCGGGCAGGGTCGGGTCGGAGTCGGTGAAGAATACCGGTG
>CAYSYY010000409.1:0-3922 GCA_964435265.1 uncultured Gemmatimonadota bacterium | reverse complement strand
CGGGCCCGCTCTGCATACTCCAGGTGGTGGTCACTGTAGAGCCTGCGGGCAGACCATCGTCTACAACCGTCCCATCAAGCGAAGCACCGTGCGGCAGTGTCACGATCTGAGATGGTCCGGCCTCCACAATAGGTGGTTGATTAACGGGAGGCTCCGGATCGACCGTGATCGTTACCGTCGCAGTATTCGAGTACTCCGTTCCATCATAGGCATTGAATGTAAAAGAATCGATGCCGGTAAAACCGTTGTCCGGCGTATAGGTTAAACTAGGTGGCATATCAGCCAGCCAGCCGTATTCCGGACTGCTGACAATGGCATACATTAATGAGTCCTCAGGGTCTGGATCACTCGCTGTCAACAGAATCACGACAGAGGTCCCCTCAATGGTAGTAACAGTTTGATTATGGGCCTCAGGAGGATGGTTTGATGGCGGGGATGCAGCTGGGCACGAGCCAAGATCGTTGAGGTACGTCTGTATTTGAAACAGTTCGGTTACCTCACCAGTTGCGGGATCTATGGAATAAATGGATGACAATGCGTTTGGATCGTCAGCATCATCGGCTTCAATATCCGACGCATAGAGCATCCCGTTACGATAGGCCAGTCCTGACCACACCTTAATGTCCTTTTGGCCCGAAATCATATCCGTATAAAGCAGAGTTGAATTCAAAGCATGCAAATCGACTGTATATAGGCTTCTATAAGTCGCTATGTATAAAGTGCCATCTGGAGAAAAAGCGAAGTCACCGGTTCTGGCTAACGAACCTTTTTCCAGACCGGTAACTTGCCCCACAAAAGCATAGTCTCCAGTCTGCTTGTCTATAGTATAGTACTTGTCATCATTGTTGCACACGTAAAGCGTGCCATCTGGGGAAAAAGCCATGCACTTTATGCGAACCCCAGGTGCCGGAACATAGGTTCGAACAATTTCATTCATGCCTGTGGCAGGATCCCAATACGCAAGTTCATCTCCCGAGTCCGTCCATTCGTAATAATACACATAGCCAGTTTCAGGATCCTGATCAATGGCCTGCGTTCCGAACGCTAAATCTGCACGTTTTAGAGATGTTCCCTCCGTAATGTTGATCTCTATGATGTCTTGTTCACCAAAGGCATTAGCCCCGTAGATAATGATATCGTCGGTGGCCTCAGATCCAAAAACAGTAAGAGACCCAAACATTATCAACAAGGATACAAAGAACAGCTTTTTTGCCATTCTTACCCTATCCATAGCTATGGAGACCATTATCCTCATATCTTTTAATTTTTCGCTATTTGGTGTAAAATACGCATAATCTTCATAGTTTGAAGCAAGGTTTCCAACGATGTTTTCGAGAAGATCCCTATCTGCTATGTAGTTTCAGCCTCAATACAGGGCAGTTGGGAGTTTAATAGCCCATTTTTTGTGGGTACTCCATGAGGTACCCTCTGGTAAAAGGTTCACGCCTGGAGGTAATACGCTAACCCGAGTCTGATATTCCAGTATTTGGAAAGTTTGCTATACACAACCTGGCGTAATAAGTCAAGAGAATTCGGCAAGTAATGGTTGTAACTGAGGAGTGGCGGCGATGGCCTCATCAAGGGAATTGTAGGATAAGGAGTCCGTTTCTACCGTGTTGAATCTGGGGGGCGGTGCAAAAAGGAGCGCCACATTACTACATAGTGGGCGCATCAAATCTTCCTTCCAACCTTTCCATTCAGTGTGCCGGACTCGAGAATAAATGGTGGAGTACCTGGGAATCCTAGCTTCCAGATATCATCGTTTCTTCTGACTTCTGCCAGCCCTTTTTACACGCCACAGCCCCAAGGCCATCATTGAAGGCAGAAGCGGTAAAAGCGCATTTCCAACAGAATTCGACGCCGACAGGGTGGTTTGTTCACTGTCTCCGTAGATGGGCGCGGCGCCACAACCGATTTTCGGTTCTTCCACATCTGTTGTGGCAGACAAGTCAGAAGACCAGGCAGTCAGATTTGGAATGGCGGACTTGTCACGTGCCTGAACCCTATAGGTATATGTCGTATCCGCGTACAGACCCGTATCTGTGAAGCTGGCGCTGTCCTGCCACCCGCTGTCTGAACTACCCGCATTCCCGCTGACCTCTGCGAAGTAGTATTCAACGCCGCTCGGGTCGGAGACCGTTGTTGCCGTCATGGAAATCGAGCTGGTTCCGGTTGCGTAGGGTGGAGTTGCCCAGGTCGGATCGAGGCTCGGGGGCTGGGTGTCCGGGTTAACCGTAATCGCCACTTCATCAAAAGCGGACTTGTCGCCATCAGAGGCCACCAGCCTGAGCACATAGGTCCCATCGTCTGAAAACCCGACCGTGGTATCCACAGCGCCGGCATTGCCGAAAGTCACCGTTCCCGGTCCGCTCTGCACGCTCCAAGTGGTGGTCAGGGTAGATCCTGCGGGCAGACCATCGTCTGTCACCGACCCGTTAAGCGAAGCACTGTCTGGCAGTGTCAAGGTCCGGGCCGGGCCGGCATCTACTGTGGGAGGTTGGTTTGAGAAAGGCTCAGACACCGTCAAGGTTGTGGAAGCCGAATCGGTGGCCCCTTCATCATCAGTCACGGTCAGCGTAACCGTGTAGGATCCGGGTAATGTGTACTGGTAGTCGACGGTGGCCCCCAACGCCGTGTCGCCATTTCGGAAATCCCATGCATAGGTGACTATCGTCCCATCAGGATCGTCGGAGGTCGTGGCGTCAAAGCGTACAACCTCGGACACATCGGGCCCGGTGGGGCTGTAAGTGAAACGGGCATTCGGCGATGTGTTTTCAATGGAAGGACTGAAAACGATATAGCCGACCTGCTCAGTTGTGTGGTTGCGCTCGCTGTCACCGATCTGGTCCTCATCGATGGAGAGGTATAGGCTCGTATCCGTGCCGAGTGTCGAACCATGCGTTTGCGCCCAGCCGCCGTTGTTACCATCCATCCCCGCCATCGTGGTCAGTGCCACCTGGGGCGCCGAACTAAACGGTGTGTTGAAGCTATAGGTATAGGGTGGTGAGTCGGTTACACCTCGAACCGTATCGGTACCTATCGATGCCTCAAACTCAACCCCGCCGATATAGCCGTGACCAGCTTCAATAACGACGAAGCCGATTATTTCATCAGCCCGTGTGACAATGGTGTCCTCGCAGACCG
Source organism: uncultured Gemmatimonadota bacterium (assembly GCA_964435265.1). GTDB lineage: Bacteria > Blakebacterota > Blakebacteria > Blakebacterales > Blakebacteraceae > CAYSYY01. The sequence goes on along the minus strand of CAYSYY010000409.1, from coordinate 778 downwards.
TCTTACCCGTCTTCAACATCGCGGCTGACGGCGGGTTGCTCCGGCTTCTGCCCTGACACCAGAACACAGACCAGAGATCGTCATTTTCAGTCATGACCTGGCCCAGTACCACCGGGTTTGTGTAGCTCTGACCGTAGGTCTGGGTCTCGCCGACCCAGCTTCCATTCTCATCCGTCACCGTGGATATGTACTTCTTCGCCTCAATATGAACACCATCGATGGTCCAGGTTCCCTCCTCAACAACCAGGTAGCTGACATTCTCATCAGATATTGTATCACCGGAAGGATTCTGGAGGCGGACATCGAAACTCGTTGAAGTGACGTTATGAACCCGCGGCACCACTGGCCCATTCTTGTTAGTGTACTGGACTGAGCAAACCACCACGGGGCTGACATAGGTGCCGGCTAAATCGACGGTCATATAATCTTCACCCACCATTTCCCGACCGAACTCCAGCTGCGCTGTGGCCACTACCGGATTGACCGTAATCGTCACCGCATCAGAGGTGGACTTATCGCCATCCGTGGCCTCCAACCTAAGCACGTAGGTGCCATCGTCTGAAAAACCGGCCGTGGTATCCACAGCATTGGCATTACCGAAAGTCACCGTTCCCGGTCCGCTCTGCATGCTCCAGGTGGTGGTCATTGTGGAGCCTGCGGGCAGACCGTCGTCTACAACCGTCCCATCAAGCAAAGCACTGTCCGGCAGTGTCACGGTCTGGCCCGGTCCGGCATCTACTGCCGGAGGCTGATTTATGGGAGGCTCCGGATTGACCGT
>CAYSYY010000408.1:0-3927 GCA_964435265.1 uncultured Gemmatimonadota bacterium | reverse complement strand
CTTGGCATTCCAGGCCTTGGCCGCTTCCGCGATTGCCATCGACGGCGGAGAATTGTCGGTGCGGCCGCGGATCATCAGACACACCAGATCGAACGGGTAACCGTCCTTTTCCCACTGCGACAGTCGCTTGGAGAGACTCGACTCAGCCAGCCGGTAGGGCTCCCAAGGGTTGTACCAGAAGAGCACACGGCGGCCGTCTGGGCCTTCCCACCAGAATCCGCCGGGAGTTTTGAGCGAAAGGCACTCCTCTTGGTCCCACAGCGTGGCCTCGCTGCCGCGGAAATACCAGGCGGGAATGCCCACCGCCAGGTGCTTCACACCCGCACCGGCCAGCATGCTGGCCAGGCCCCAGGTACAGCCGGGAATGTCGTTGTGCACGGCCGTGGTGATCTCGATCCCGTGCCGCCGTTTGAAGGTAAATGACGGGTCCATCAGCCGCACCAGTTCTTCGTGGCTGCAGTATTCCAGGATCTCGATGCCGAACAGTGCCGTGACCTCGATCTGCCCGCCCTTGATGTAGCGGACCAGTTGCTCCACCTTTTCCGCCGGCGGGTCGGTGCGAAGAAACGCATCGAGCGAGAAGAACTCCTCGACGGTCCAACGAAACCTGGCCTCCTCAGGCCAGTCCTTCGTCTTCTCGCAATTCTCAAGAATCGAGTCGAAGAACGAGGAGTGCAGCCGTAGCACGTCATCGGGAAGATGCGTGTATCCGACATCGTGATGGCTCAGATGCACGAGGTGGACCACCCAGTGTCGCGCCGGTCTCCGGCCGATCGTTCGGCGGTCATGGACCCGGTTGCCGGATTGAAGCACGAACTCCGTTGCCGTGTTGCGCCGGACGTCCGGGATACACACACGGTGCTTTGAAACGCCCGCTGCAATCGTGCCCAGATCACAATGCGTTTCCTGCGACTGCCACCGAGCGACGATTTCTGCGGTGGCGGCGGAGCCGACGTTACGGACGGTCACGTCGACGGCCTGTCGAAGGCCCTCGGGACCATGAGTGAAGAAGAGCGTCGGTATGATCGAATCCAGTGTTATCGGTGACTTTTTGTCTGTTGCCGCCCGGGCAGCAGAACCAACGGTGTCTTCGGCTCGCAGTCTGAAAGTAAGAGACAGCAGCAGTAGAACGAGCGCCGCCGCAAATCCTGACATCCGCTTCAGAGCTTACACTAGACCTTAACCAAGCGAACTGTTCACGCTGATGGTATGAGAAAACTCGAAACCTTCCCTGTTTCCCAGCGTCTAAAGGATATTGGAGGCAACCTTAGACCCGGGTACAAGGAGGATTTCGAGTGAAGACCACTATAAAGAATCGTGTGCGGAATGCCAAGCGGCGGATCGAGCGGCGGTTGGACGGCGCGAGGGAAGATCGGGGAAAGCCGATGTTCCAAACGGGCAACCTTCATGTGGAAATGGCCGAGAAGGTTCGGGCCATCGGCACGGGCGGGATCGGACTGGTGCATCGCCTCGCCGAGCAGACCGGCCTGGTCGACGCCATCGACCGCCGCCTGCACCTGCTCTTGATCCATCGCCCCTACCACGAATCGGACCACGTGCTGAACCTCGCCTACAACGTGATGTGCGACGGCATCCGGTTGGAAGATCTCGAGTTGAGGCGTAACGACGAGGTCTTCCTCGACGCCCTGGGTACGGAGCGGATCCCCGATCCTACCACGGCCGGCGACTTCTGCCGACGATTCGCCGAGACCGACATCCGGGCGTTGATGGCGGCCATCGACGACGCCCGCTTGAACGTCTGGGCCCGGCAGCCGAAGGAGTTCTTCGAGCGGGCCACGATCGACATGGACGGGACGTTGGTAATCACCACCGGCGAGTGCAAAGAGGGGATGGACATCTCCTACCAGGGCACCTGGGGTTATCACCCGCTGGTGGTCTCGTTGGCCGAGACGGGCGAGGTCCTGCGGCTGGTCAACCGCTCCGGGAATCGCCCCAGTCACGAAGGGGCGGCCGAGGAAGCCGACGAGGCGATCGCCCTGTGCCGCAAGGCGGGCTTCCGCCAGATTGTGCTCCGCGGCGACACGGCCTTCAGCCAGTCCGGGAAGCTCGACGGGTGGGACCACGACGGGGCGACCTTCTATTTCGGCTTCAAGGCCATGCCGAATCTCGAAGAAATCGCCGACAACCTGCCGAAAAAGGCCTGGCGGAAGGTGCTGCGGCCGCCGCGCTACGAGGTCAAGACCGATCCGCGGCAGAAGCCGGTCAACGTCAAGCGGCGGCTCGTCCGCCGCCGCGAGTTCGAGGTCCTTCGGCTGAAGGACGAGGACTACGCCGAGTTCGACTATCAACCCGGCGAGTGCCAGCAGCCGTATCGCCTGGTCGTGGTCCGCAAGGTGATCGCCCACGAGAAGGGCCAACAGTGGCTGTTCGACGAGATTCGTTACTTCTTCTATATCACCAACGATTGGGCGATCGACGCGGAAGACGTCGTGTTCGAGGCCAACGATCGCTGCAATCAGGAGAACCTGATCGCCCAGTTGGCCGGCGGAGTGCGGGCGTTGTGCGCGCCGGTCGACAACCTCCTGAGCAATTGGGCCTACATGGTGATGACCGCCCTGGCGTGGAACCTGAAGGCCTGGTGGGCCCTTTGGTTGCCGGAAGAGGGCCGTTGGCGTGAAAAACATCAGGCCGAGAAACACCGCGTCCTGCGGATGGAGTTCCGCACGTTCGTCAATGCCTTCATCAAGATTCCGTGCCAGATCGTCCGCGCCGGCCGGAAGCTGATCTACCGCGTGCTCAGTTACAACCCGCACCTGCCCGTGTTCTTCCGGCTGGCGACCGTGTTGCGATGTTGACGCAGTCGAAAACGAAGCCAGAGTCCGGATGCTCTGGTCCGCCGCGACCCCCCACCGCACCGACGTGCAACCGCGTTCCGAAATGAAGCAAATCACAACCCGACGCCTCCTGCGACGTTGCCCAACGCCGAGCCGCTCCCTTGCGCACCTGCCGCCGCCCAAACCTTCGGCCACACTAACCACGGCCATTCGCTTATTTGAGGATTAGACTGAACTGGTTGCCGGGGGTAAGGCCCAAGCCCTCGGTCGTGAACGCGCAGTTACCCGTGATGACTCGGTGAAGTTCCGACCCCGGGTTCCCAGCAATTAGGATGGACTGTGGGAGCATGGCCGGGGCGGATCGCAACTCCACCTTCTTCGTGACCCACGCAACGCATTCGCGGGCCAGCCAGCGGACCTGAAGGCGATTCCGAAAGGCGCGGTCATGGTCGGAGCCGGTCAGGCCGAGGTCGGCACCATTGGCCTCCGGGAGGACCATGCGGCAGGAGTCGAGCCTCTCCAAGACCTCACGCAGCTCGGCGAAGGCGAATAGGGAAAACGCCGGTGAAGCCAGATCGAGCGACGACTGCGGCCCGAGGGTCTGGCGCAGTTCGTCGATCACCCGGTCGCTCCCTGTGTTCCTAATCAGCCTCATGGGCAATCCGGTAAGTGACTGCTGTGTCCAGCGCGTGGGAGAAGTGCCCGCCGAAACGGAATACCTGGCGTTGGCTGACGGGCCCGGGTGGAACGACCTTCTTGGCAGCCATCAGAAACCCCTCTTTCGCCGGGCCGGATCGGGGACAGCCGCCGAAGAGGGGCAGAAGCGGCTGACCCCGATCCGCATCGCGCCCGAGGCGTAGCTATCGCGTTGGGCACCCAGCAAAGATCAGTCTAGCGGCCAGCCCATCCGAAGGCAACCGGCGGCGCAGGCCGACGCTCTGCTGCTGGCGGGGGATGTGGTGAAAGCCACCTGGTTGCGTCTGAGGGACCGAAATCGCTGCCAGTGCGTCCGGTGTGCTGCCCCCCTATTAGTGAGGCTCTTCGCGCGCCCGACCCTCTTCAACGACCGGGCGGGGCTGATCGGTCTACTCCCCATCCGTCGGGATCCATCACTCCCAAGCCGAACCTACAA
>CAYSYY010000407.1:0-3936 GCA_964435265.1 uncultured Gemmatimonadota bacterium | reverse complement strand
GTTGTTGTGCACCGCCACGGCTTCCTCCCAGGTCGCCACCTTCAGGACCGAGAGCACCGGACCGAAGATCTCCTCCTTCGCGATCCGCATCTCCGGGGTAACGCCGGTGAAGATCGTCGGCTGGTAGAAGAAGCCCCGGGCGTACTCGCCGTCGGTGAGGATCCGGCCGCCCGTGACCAGCGTCGCACCTTCCTCCCGGCCGATCTTCACGTAGTCGTCATCGACCTTGAGCTGGCCCTCGTTGATCACCGGCCCAACCTGCACGTCGGGCTCCAGCCCGTTGCCGACCTTCAGGTTCTCGGCGGCCGCCGTGAGCATCGCGACGAACTCGTCGTGGATGTCGGCGTGCAGGATCAGCCGGCTGGTGGCGGTGCAGCGCTGCCCCGTGGTGCCGAAGGCCCCCCAGAGGCAGCCGTGCAGAGCCAGTTCCAGGTCGGCGTCGGCCCAGACGATCTGGGCGTTCTTGCCGCCCAGCTCCAGGCTCACCCGCTTCAGGTTGTCGGTCGCGGTGCGGGCCAGCGACTTGCCGACCTCGGTCGAACCGGTGAAGGAGAGCGCCCGGATATCGGGGTGTTCGATGATCGGGCCGCCTACGCTCCCCGCGGTGCCGTGCGTCAGGTTGATGACTTTCGGGGGCAATCCGGCGTCCAGCAGCGTGGTGACGAAATTGTGGCCCGAGAGCGGTACGTCGCTGGCGGGCTTGAAGACCACCGCATTGCCGGCCAGCAGGGCCGGGAAGATCTTCCACGAAGGGATCGCCATCGGGAAGTTCCACGGGCAGATGACCCCCACCACCCCCATCGGCAGGTGCACCGTGAAGGCGACCTTGCTGCGCATCTCGCTCGGCACGGTATGGCCGAAGAAACGCCGGCCCTCACCCCCGGCGTAGTAACCGGTATCGATGGCCTCCTGGATGTCGCCCCGCGTTTCGGCCAGCACTTTGCCCATCTCGCGGGTCATGTCGCGGGCGTACTCCTCCTTGCGCTCCACCAGCAGGTCGGCGGCTTTCTTCATGATGGCGCCGCGCACCGGGATGGGGACCTTCTTCCACTCCCGCTGGCCCTCCCAGGCCGATTCGACCGCCCGGTCCACGTCCTCCCGGGTGGATTTCGGGAAGATACCGATGATCTCTTCCCAGTCGGCCGGGTTCCGGTTCTCGAAGGTCTGCCCGCCGAGGGCGTCGACCCACTTGCCGCCGATGAAGTTCTGATACCGGGTACTCATAGCGTTGAAAACTCCTCGTTGATCTCGGGTGATCTGCGTTCTCTGACGCGGTCGTCACGTAACATGACACCTGGTCGTGACCGATGCGGGGAAAGATGGTTCTTTCCCCCCCCGGCATCAACCCTCATAGCCGTCCGGCAGCCGGTCCCCCCGGGATGTCCCCGCCGCGGTCACAACCGACCGTTCTGCGCCAGGCTGTAGAACTCGCCGGCGCCGATGATCAGGTGGTCGAGCACCGAAATGCCGAGTATCCCCCCGGCCTGGCGGAGCTGCTCGGTCACGGCGAGGTCCTCGCGACTCGGACCGGGATCCCCCGACGGATGGTTGTGAGCGAAGATCACCGCGGCGGCCGAGGCCCGCACGGCCGGCAGGAAAGCCTCGCGCGGATGGACGATCGACGAGGAGAGGCTCCCCTCGGAGATGCGCACCTGCCGGATGAGCCGGTTCTTGCCGTCCAGGAGCAGGGCCACGAAGTGCTCCTTGCGCAGGTGGGCCAGGCGCGGCATGAGCCACGCCGCGGCGTCGGCGGCCGATGAGAAGGCCGGGCGCCGGTTCCGCCCGGCGGGGTGGGTGCGGCGGCCCAGCTCCAGCGCCGCAGCGATCGTCGCCGCTCCCGCGGGTCCCAGGCCGGGTATCTTCTGCAGCTCTTCCGGGCCGGAGTGGGCCAGTTCCTCCACCCCGCCGAAGTGGGCTATGACCCGGCGGGAGAGCTCCAGGGCGGTCTGGCCCCGCCGCCCGCCGGTGCGCAGCAGCACCGCCAGGAGCTGGGCGGTGGAGAGTTCACCGGGACCGAGGGCGAGCAGCCTTTCCCGCGGGCCCTCCCCCGACGGCCAGCGGCTCAGGGGGGTGTGGACGACCGGATCGGACATGAGATGCCTTTCCGGGGGGCAACACCGGAGGGGAGCGGTTCGCGGGGAGCGGTTCGGGGGGGGCGTTTCGGGGGGGGGCGGCGGGCGGGGAACCCGGATCAGTGACCGAGCACGCGTTTGAGCTCGAAGTGCCGCTGGCTCAACTTCCAGACGATGCCCGCGACCAACAGGGCGGCGGTGAAGATGGCATGCGCCCGCAGATCGGTATGGGCGGTCCGCCAGAGCAGCAGGATGGCGGCCGCCAGCGCGAGGGCGATGATCCCGTTGCGGAACCAGTTCGAGCGCAGGCCGTTGAAGAACCTCTTGATATCGCGCCACAGCACCTGCAGGGGCACGATCATGCGCGTCGTCCAGATCAGCACCACCAGGGCGAGCGCGGCGGTGAACAGCGTGCAGCCCGACCGGGTCAGCTCCAGGAGCGAGAAGGCCGTGAATCCCAGGGCGAAGGTGAGGGTGTGGTACAGCAGCGGTCCCCAGCAGCTGCGGCGCCGGTTGAAGAGCAGGGCCGAAACGAATCCCACCGGCAGGATCAGCGCGACGATATTCGTCCAGCCGATCCAGAAGAGGCTGGTGCAGAAGAAGATGAGCCCCAGCAGAGTGCCCCATGAGATCCCGTACTCGCGCATGAGCAGGTTCTGAACGTACCCGCGGTAGAAGAACTCGCCGCGCAGGGCGGCCGCGACGGGCGCCACGTAGAACACGTAGACCAGGGCGTCCCCGGGTTCGCGGACGTTGAGCAGGGCGCGGGCGCCGGATACGGCTTCGGGTCGGATCAGGAACCCGAGGGCGAACCACAGCCCCATCAGGCAGCCGAGGTAGGCCGCCAGCGCCACATCACGCCTTCCCGGACGCGTCCGGAATCCGAAATCGGGCAGCGTCCAGGAGCCGGCGAACCAGCGCAGGAACAGGGGCAGGGCGAAGAGACCGATCACGGTGGCCGTGATCCAGCCCAGGTGGGTGGCGAGGTGGCCGATGGTTCCGGGCGTGGCGAGGGCGCGCTCGAAGAATCCCCGGCTCGCCAGGACCTGCTGGATCAGATAGAAAACCGAGAAGACGAGCAGGGTCTCGAGCACGGCCGAGAAATGCTCCAGACGCAGCGCCGTGATATCGGCATCGCTCTCGGATCTGAAGAACCGCCTCTTCATCCGGCCCTCATCGGGAGGCCTGGAGCACCGTTCCGCGATCGCGGAGCGGTGCGTTCAACCGGCGGCGAGCACCGATCTGAGGATCTCGATACCCGCATCGACATGCTCGGGGGTGGTCTGCAGCGGCGGCCGGAAACGCACCGAGCGGGTGCCGCAGCCGAGGATGAGCATACCCCCGTCCATGGCGCCCTTCAAGAGGGCATCGCGCGCCGCGGTATCGGGCAGATCGAAGGCGCACATGAGCCCGCGGCCCCGCACGTTCGAGACGGTGTCGAACTCCTCGTCGAGCTGGTAGAGGCGTTCCAGCAGGTAGTCACCGACGCCCCGGGCGTTGGAGACCAGATCGTCCCGCTCGATGATCTCGAGGATGCGGGTGAAGCGCACCATATCCACCAGGTTGCCGCCCCAGGTGGAGTTGATCCGGCTCGACTCGACGAAGCAGTTACGCTCGACCTCCTCGATCCGCCGCCCGGCCAGGATGCCGCAGACCTGCGTCTTCTTCCCGAAGGCGATGATATCGGGACGCGCGCCGTTGAAATGCTCGTGCCCCCACATCCAGCCGGTCAGCCCCATCCCGGTCTGCACCTCGTCCATGATGTAGAGGGCGTCGTAGCGGTCGCAGAGCCCGCGCAGGCCCTGCAGGAAGCGGGGGGTGAAGTGGTTGTCGCCCCCCTCGCCCTGGATCGGCTCGATGATCA
>CAYSYY010000406.1:1519-3949 GCA_964435265.1 uncultured Gemmatimonadota bacterium | reverse complement strand
GGCCCTGGCCGATCTGACAGATATGGCCGCGGCGCTCGGTGAAAATGATCGGGTCGAGGGCTTCCGGGACGCTCACGAGCGGGCCCGGGCGCGCCTGGCCGAGCTCTTCATCGATCCGGCCACGCAGACCCTCAACTTCGGGGTGGCGGTCAGCGGGGAACCGAAGAACGACGTGACCGCCTGGGCGGCCTTCCCGATCGTCTTCGGCCTGCTCGAGGGTCAGGCGGTCGAGAACACCCTCGACCTGATCGCTTCGGCCCGCCTCACGACCGACTGGGGCATCCTGATGCTGGCCGAGGACAGCCCCTTCTACGATCCCGTCGGCTACAACAACGGGGCGGTGTGGCCCTTCCTGACCGGCTATGCCGCCCTGGCCGAGTACGTCGCCGGACGCCGCTGGGCCGGCTACCAGCACCTGCTTCAGCTCGCCGATAACACCTTCATTGACGCTCTCGGCCGCCATCCCGAGGTGATGTCGGGGGATTACTTCACCGCCCTGGAGACCAGTGTGCCGCACCAGCTCTTCTCCTCCAGCCCCATCCCGGCCGTGCTCATCCGGGGGGTCCTCGGCCTCGACGTCGATCTGCCGGACAACCTCATAACGGTCAGTCCGCAGCTGCCCGGGGGATGGAACTTCGTCCGTTTCACCGGGTACCCGCTGGGTGACGGGGAGACCCTCGATCTGACCCTCACCCGGCAGTATCAGAACCGGGAGGTGTCGTACCTGTTGCAGGTCAGCGGGCCGGACGGGCTGCAACTCCGTTTCGCACCCCGGCCCGTTCCCCGGGAGCGACTGCACCGGGGGGGAACCGCCGAGGGGACGGTGCGGCGGGGTGAACTGGAACTGACTGTGACCGGGCAGGCCGGTTTTGACCTGATCCTCGACGAACTCGAGGGGGAACCGCTGGAAACGGCGATCACCCGCCTCGCCTCCCGCCAGGGGAACCCGCCGGCGGGACTGCGGATCATTCGGATCGAAGAGGATGATCCCGACGGGGTACGGTTGGTCCTGGAGGGGCGCACAGGGCGGGAATACCGGGTGGGATTCGCCTCCCCGTCCGGGATCGAGGTCGACCCGTCCAGCGAAGTGCGGGTCACCGTTCATCCCCGGCGCATTGTGACAACTAGTCTCGACACCGGAGAGATGGTCGATGTGAGCGAGCCCCCTCATCTGCGCTTCACCGTCGACGCCGCGGCCGGCGAACCGGTCGGAGTCGACGGCTACCGGCGGTTCGCGATCGTCCTCAGGCTGAAATAGGAGTCCGCCCGGCGGGCTCAGCCGGTCGGCAGGGTCAGGTGTAGGGTGAAGGCCAGCCAGGCCGCATCCCTCTCGTCGCCGTCCACGAAGGTGAAAGGGGCGGTGTGCAGGTCGAGGGAGAGTTCGAGGAACACCGATCCCAGCGGCAGGATCGTACCGCCGCCGAAACTGAAACCGGGAACGGGATCGTAGGCCCGGCCGAGCGGGGTATAGTCGCGGATCCCCTCCAGTTCGTAGGTATAGCGGCCGACTGAGGCCTGGACGTAGGGCATATGCTCCTTGATGGTGGGAACGTAGAAACGCGCGCCCGCGGCCAGGGTGGTGGCGTGCTGCCGGGCGTCCCAGACCTCTTCACCGACGTACTCCTCGTACATGGTGGTGTCGAAGCCGAAGGTGTACCGGGTCCAGGAGAGGTAGACCGATATCCGCCCGGTCAGCGCGGCGCAGCAGCGCAGTGAGATCCCGAACTCGCTGGTGGCGAAACCCCCGGTATGGGGTTCCACGGCGGCGAAATCGCCGAGCGGCATGGTCAGGGTCGGGCCGGCCTGCAGCAGGAACCGGGCCGGCTGCTGTGCTGCGGTGCGCCCGCAGGGGAGAACGGTGAGCAGGAGGATGGCTGCGGCAGAGTACGGCGGACGCATGGCGGCGGAATCCTTCCCTCCGGCGATGGTCGTCAGTATCACCAGTGTACCGACTGGTTGTGACGTAAGGACGGAGCCGGGGGGATCGCTGTTTATCCCGGATCGAGTTGCGTCGGAACATTGTTGCCCTATATTTTAACTAACTGGTTAGTCAGTTGCATCGGGAAACGCCGGATGGCAGCGGCCACCTTTCCCGTTTCCGGCGGTCACGACACCCGGTGCGAACGGGCACGTATCTGCACCGGACGGTGTGCCCGGTACTCTGTCGAACGGGGGCCACTCCATGACCCGAAGCCAGCCCCGCGGTGTCGACTCCCGGGACCGCATCCTCGAAGCCGCCACCCTGCATTTCGCCGAGCGCGGGTACGAGGGCGCGCGTACCCAGGCGATCGCCGATGAGGCCGGGGTCAATAAAGCGATGCTCTACTACCACTTCCGGGACAAGGAGCATCTCTACCAGGAAACCCTGGTCCACAATTTCATCGGGCTCTTCCAGGAGGTCTTCCCGCTCTTCCTGAAACGGGACCGTCC
>CAYSYY010000406.1:0-1509 GCA_964435265.1 uncultured Gemmatimonadota bacterium | reverse complement strand
CTCTACCACCGCTTCATGCGGGCCAATCCGCTGGTACGCTCGATCATGCTCCGTGAGCTCGCGGCCGGCGGCCGGCACCTGAAACCGATCGTGCAGAAGGTGTTCGGGAGCGTCCCCGGCCTCACCGGGCCGCGGGTGATCGATGAGGTGCAGTGGATGATGGACCGGGGCGAGATCAGGACGGGCGATCCGCGGCAGATCTTCCTGCACATCCTCTCCCTGACCATCTTCCCCTACGCCGCCCGCCCCCTGCTCGAGATCCTCTGGGAACTCGGGCCGGAAGAGTACGATGACATTATCACTGAACGTCCCGTCGCCATCGCCGATCTGATCAGACACGGCCTCATCATCGACCGGGAGGGATCGGAATGAACCTGCTGCCGACATCCTCACGCCGCCTGAGGCGGCCGCACGACCGCATCCGTCCGAGCCGACGGCCGGACCGTCGCCACGTCCGGCTGTTCCCCTGGCTGTTCCCCCAGCCTCCGGACCACCGGAGCCCGCTCCACGCTCTGTCGGTGGTCGCGGGCGTGCTGCTGCTGGCCGGATGCGCCGAGGAAGAGGCGGCCCCGCTGTGGGGCTCGGGCGTGCTGGAGGCCGAAGAGGTCACGGTGTCCTCCACCATCGGCGGACGGCTGCTGCTGCGCTGCGTCGAGGAGGGGGATCGGGTGGAGGCGGGGGATCTGATCGCCCGGGTCGATACGGTGGCGCTCGCCGAGGCCCGCGACCTGGCCAGGGTCGGTCTCGAGGCGGTACGGGTGGAGCGCCGTCAGGCCGGGACCGCCCTGGCCGCCGCCCGGGAGCAGCTCGACCAGGCGATCCGGGAACGCGACCGCTTCGCCGCTCTGGTGGCGGGCGAGGCCGCCCCGCGGATCCGCCTCGACGAGCTGGAGACGGCGGTGGAACTGGCCCGGCGGCAGGTCGAGGCGGCCGAGCTCGCCTTCGAGATCTTCCCGGTGCGCGAGCGGGAGATCCGGCTGCGGCTCGCCTCGCTTCAGCGCCAGATCGGTGAGTGCACCGTTACCGCTCCGCGCTCCGGAACGATCCTGACGGTCTACGCCGAGCCGGGGGAGGTGATCGCCCCGGGGCGGGGAATCGTGCGGATCGCCGACCTCACCGAACTCTACGTCCGGGTCTACCTGCCGGTTCCCCTGGTGGGTCGGGTGGAACCGGGGGGAGAAGCGTCGGTGACGGTGGACTCCTTCCCCGGACGGAGCTTCCCGGGCCGGGTCGTGCACATCGCCGAGGAGGCCGAGTTCACCCCCAAGAACGTCCAGACCGCCGAGGCACGGGCCGACCTGGTCTTCGCCGTCAAGGTGGCCGTGCCCAATCCCGAAGGCCGGTTGAAGATCGGCCTGCCGGCCGACGTGGATCTGCCCGAGATCAGACCGTGAGCGTTCTCCTCTCGGCCGCGGGGCTGCGCAAGAGCTACCAGCGGATTCCGGCCCTGGACGGCCTCGATCTGGAGCTGGAAGCGGGCACCGTGACGGGACTGCTCGGTCCCGACGG
>CAYSYY010000405.1:0-3951 GCA_964435265.1 uncultured Gemmatimonadota bacterium | reverse complement strand
GGTCATCAACGGCAAACTCTACCTCAACACCGGTGATGAGCCGGCCCTGATCGCAATCTACGACCCCCATATCAATACCTGGAGCTCCATCAACGGCGGTCTGCCGCACGGCAACGTGGCCGCCGGCGCCATCGACGGCAAACTCTACCTGGCGGGGGGCTGGCATCACACCGGCGGGTACAATACCAATGATCTGGTGGTCTTCGATCCCGCCGACAGCAGTACCACCTGGCTGGCCTGGATGCCGACCTCGAGATCAAATGCCATCGGAGCCGTACTCGACGGCCGGTTCTACGTCATCAACGGGAACGATGACAGCGGCAGCCGCAGTCTCACCGAGATCTACGATCCCGCGTCGAACACGTGGACCACCGGCCTTGCGTCATCGCGCAGCGGCACCTGGACGCCGGTGAGCGCCGTCATCGACGGAAAGATGTATCAGGCGGTATGGGATGGAGACCAGACGAACAACTACACCGCCTTCGACACGTACGATCGCAACAGCTTCCGGCTCGAGCTCTCCACCGGTCAGACCCTGCCCTCGCCCCCCGACTCGGTCACCGTGACGGTTTCGAACATCACCGACTGGCCGGGGAATACCCTCACGGGGAGTCTGGAGACCACCTTCACCCCCTCCACCGGGCAGCCGCCGGCGATCGCGCTCTATCCGCCCGCGGGGATCCTGGGAGGGGACGTGGGAATCGGCTACCAGATCTCCGATCCCGAGGACAATCCGGTCTCGCTCACCGGCTCCTACCTGTTGCACGGTGACACGGCCTGGCAGCCGGCCACCCTGCAGGGCACCACCGCCGGCATCACCTCCGGCCAGTACCGGGGCTCGGTGGTCTGGAAATCGAGCACCGACCTGCCCGACCGGACCGCCTGGCGGGTGAGCTTCCGGCTCACCCCGTGGGACAATCCCACAACCGCAGGGACGGCCGACACGATCATCGTCACCCTCGACAACCTGGCGCCCGCCTGGGTGGCCGCCGAGGGGGCGAGCGGCGACACCGCCTTCACCTTCTGGTTCGACGAGCCCGTCACCGAGGCGTCGGCAACCGATCCCGGCAACTTCAATTTCAACGGCCGGTTCACCGCCCAGTCGGTAGACGTCCTCCAGCGGTGGACGGCCGACGCCGTCACGCCCCTCGACACGTATTCCGATCCGGGGGTCGGGGAGATGGACGGCCGGCTCTGGGTGGCCGGAGGCTGGGACGGCAGCAATTCCCGATCAGAGGTCCGATGCTACGATCCGGCCGACGGCAGCTGGTCGACCGTACCCGACATGCCGACCGCCCGCTACAACCCGGTCGTTTTCTCGATCGGCGGGCTCCTCTATGTCTACGGCGGACACACGCAGAGCGGCTGGGTCGATCGCCTCGAATGGTACGATCCCGAACAGAACACCTGGACCTCGCAGTGGGCACCCGCCTACGGCAATGAGGCGGACGCCAGCGGCCGGGTCATCAACGGCCGGTTCTACCTGAACACGGGGAGCGATCCCGCCCGGATCGCCATCTACGATCCCACTCTTGACAGCTGGAGCGAAGTGGACGGCGGCCTGCCGCACGGCAGCGTCGGAACCGGCGTCATCGACGGCAAGCTCTATATCGCCGGCGGCTGGAACCACAGCGGGCAGTACATCGCCAGCGACCTGGTCGTCTTCGATCCCGTCGCTAACAGTACCGACTGGCTGGCCGGCATCCCCGTCGAGCGGGAGAGCGCCGTGAGCGGGGTGATCGACGGCAAGCTGTATCTGGCCGGCGGCCAGCGGGATTCAGGAACCTCTTTCCAGCTGTGGATCTACGATCCCGGTTCCAACTCCTGGAGCCTGGGGGCATATGTCCCCCGTCAGGGCAGCTGGATGGCCGGGGCCGTGGTCGGCGGCCGGTTCTACTACGGCAACTGGGATGACGAGTCGAGCCCGACCAGGTTCGACGTCTACGACCGCGAGCGCTTCCGTGCCCAGCTGAGCGCCGGGGAGTACCTGCCGGCACCCCCCGATTCGGTGCAGATCGGGAAGTACAACATCGTCGACCTGGCCGGGAACAGCCTCGCCACCGCCGGCACGACACTGTGGACCTGGCTGCACCCGTCGACCGGAGACGCTCCGTCGGTCTACACCTTCTCCCCCGCCGGGATCGTGAGCGGGGATGTGACCATCCCCTACCGGATCCACGATTCCGAGAACAACCTCGTGTCGCTGCGGGGCGAGTATGAGCTGCCGGGGGAGTCCAGCTGGCAGGCGGCCACGCTCTCCGGGACCACGACCGGCATCCCGGCTGCTGAGTATGAGGGTTCGCTGGTCTGGGAATCAGGGACCGATCTGCCCGGTCAGACGCTGAACCGGGTCGGCTTCCGGATAATACCGCGCGACAACGAAACCACCGAGGGCACCTCGAGCCCAGCCTGTCTCGACCTCGACAACCGTGCGCCGGGAGGGATCGAAGCCTCCGGTGCGAGCGGAGACTCGATCATCACCCTCTGGTTCGACGAACCCGTTACCGAAGCCTCGGCCACCGGATCGGGGAACATCACCCTCTCCGGCGGGCTCACCGTCGGGAGCATCGCCGTCAGGGAACAGTGGTCTCAGTATCAGTTCGATCTGCCCGACGGCCGCAGCGAGGTCGGCCTCGGAGCCCTGGATGGGAAGCTCTACATCGCGGGTGGTTTGGATGAGGTCAGTCAACATGCGGGCCGGGTGGATGTCTACGATCCGGCCGCCGGAACCTGGTCGCAGATCCCCGATATGTTCACCCCCCGCCGCCAGTCGCTCGTGATCGGATTGAACGGGCTCCTCTATGTGATCGGCGGTCTGAACCATGATCAGTGGTTCGATATCGTCGAGGTCTACGATCCGGGGAGCGACAGCTGGTCCACCCGAGCGAGCGCACCGACCCAGCTGCCCGGCTGGAAGGCCCAGGGCGCCGTGATCGACGGACGGATCTACATATACTGCGATGGGAACATCTACATCTACGATCCCGACCTGGACAGCTGGGAGAGCTTCGAGGCCGGCATGCCGGGTCCCAACGACGGCTCGGCCGTCGGGGCGATCGACGGCCAGCTCTACATCGCCGGCGGGTACAACTACGGTGAATCCTGGCACCGGAACGAGCTGGTCGTCTTCGATCCTGCTACGCGCACGACCACATACCTGACATCGATGAACCGGGCCCGGAGGAGCGCCATCGGCGCCGTGATCGACGGCCGGTTCTTCGTCGTGAGCGGGTGGGACGACAGTGGTTCAGTAGATGTTATCGAATATTACGACCCCTCGACCGATGCGTGGACCGAATCGCCTCTGACCGTCCCAAGTGGTTTTGATGTTATCGGTGCTGTCATCAGCGGCCGGCTGTACGCTCCCAGGGGGGGGAACAACCTCACCTTCGACGTCTACGACCGCGACACCTTCACCCTCGAACTGGGGGACGGGGAAACCCTGCCCCCGCCGCCGGACGTCATCACCGTCACGGCCGCGAACATCTCCGACCGATACGGGAACACGGTCACCGGTGATCTGACCTGCGATCTGACCCCCTCGACCGGTCAGGCGCCCTCGATCGCGCTCTACGCTCCGACCGGCGTCTGCAGCGGGGATATCACCATCCCCTACCGGATCTTCGATGCCGAGAACAATCCGGTCTCGCTGCTGGCCGCGTACCGGTTGCCGGACGGCGGATGGTATCCCGCCACGATCACCGGCGATACGACCCTGATCGCCGCTCCCGATTACGCCGGGGAACTGATCTGGCATGCCGGTACCGATGCGCCGAACCGCCGCAGCAGCCGGGCGCAGTTCCGGCTCACGCCGCGGGACAACCCGAGCGAGAGCGGCACCGCCGGCACCGCCGTGATCGACCTCGACAACCGGGCTCCGAACTGGGTCTCGGCCTACGGGGAGAGCGGCGCCACGACCGTACGCATACACTTCAGCGAGCCGGTCAGCCA
>CAYSYY010000404.1:1424-3957 GCA_964435265.1 uncultured Gemmatimonadota bacterium | reverse complement strand
CGGGCAGAACCAGATCCTGATCTCACTCGACCGCGGCGCCGCCGCCCGCCACGGGCTGGATATCGATCGGATCCAGGAGACGATCGAAGCCGCCATCGGCGGCGTGACGATCGGCAAGGTCTACGAGGAACGCCGACGCTTCGACATCTTCCTGCGCCTGGCCCCCGAGTTCCGCAACGACACCGGACTGATCGGAGGCCTGCTCATCCCCCTGCCCTCGGGCGGCCGGATCCCCCTGCGCCAGCTCGCCCGGATCGAGGAAACCGAGGGACCGCGCCTGATCAACCGCGAGCAGAACCGGCGCTACATCACCATCCAGTGCAACGTGCGCGGCCGCGACATCGGCAGTTTCGTGGCCGAAGCGCAGCGGGCGATCGAGCGACAGGTGCCGGTGCCGCCGGAGTACCTGGTGCGCTGGGGCGGCCAGTTCGAACTGCAGCAGCGGGCCAACCGCACTCTGGCCGTGATCACCCCGATAACGTTGGCCCTGGTGGCCCTGATGCTCTTCACCGTCTTCAACTCGCTGCGCGAGGTACTCATCATCCTGATCAACATTCCGCTGGCCCTGGTGGGCGGAGTGATCGCGCTCAAGCTTTCGGGGCTCTACCTGAGCGTGCCCGCCTCGATCGGCTTCATCGCCATCTTCGGGATCGCGCTCGAGGACGGGCTGGTGCTGCTCTCAGCCATCCACCGGCGGGTCTGCGAGGGGACCGGGGTGGGTGAAGCCGTGCTGGAGGGGGTGAGCATCAAGCTCCGGCCGGTGCTCATGACCACCTTCACCACCATCTTCGGCATCCTGCCGCTGCTGCTGGCCCGGGGCCCCGGATCAGAGATCTACAAGCCCCTGGCCACGGTGGTGGTCGGCGGGCTGCTCACCTCGACCCTGGTGACCCTGGTGGTCCTGCCGCTGGTGTACCTGCGGATCAGGGAACCCGCCTGTGAACTCACCGGGTGACGGCTGAAGCACCCGTCAACGATCGGGCAATTGCTCAACCCAGGAGCCTGTCGGAGTAAGCCACCGGCTGCGGTCTGCGCTGGCATCCGGCAGTCGCGGGCGCGATGCCGCCTCCGCTCAGGGGGTCGAGCCGTCGGCCCGGGTGATGCCCATCTCCCGCGCGATCCGGGCATACGGCTCGTCCAGGTCGTACTCGGGGGGCCGGATCTTGTCGAAGGGGATCCGGCGCCCCGCCTTCTCCAGGTGCCGCAGCCCGGCCAGCAGATCCCCGGCCTTCGCCGCCGGCAGGGAGAAGATGATCTCGTCGTCGCCGGCCGCGGCGACCCCCCGGTCCCCCATGCACGGCAGGCTCACCCACCAGTACCCCTCCTGCAGCGGCGGCACCACCGCATAAACGCAGGCGGCGTGCCCGCTCACTCGGCAGGGGACGTCGCGGCCGTCGGCCCAGGCCGCCCCCAGCAGCAGGATGGTGAGCCGGGCGGTATCGGCGTAGATGACGATCACATCGGGCTCGAACGGCGCCGTGGCCAGCGGGGCCGAGACCACGCCTACGTACTCCCCCGCTCCCAGGCGGGGGAACTCTTTGGTCGCCCACTCCCGTCCGGCCTCGATGGTGTCCACATCCTTCGGCCAGCGGTTACGTCCCTCCAGGAAGTACGCGGGCGGCTCCCCCATACCGAAACCGATCGCCGGCTCGGGACACCACATGTCTTCCAGGAGCTGGGCCACGACCTGCCCCTGCCGGCGTGAAGCGGCGAAGCAGACGCAGGTGTTCAGGGTGGTGCCGAGATCGCGCCGCGGGCGCCGGGCGCCCGCGGGGATCTCGTCGGCATCGCGCAGCAGCCGGACGGCCAGCGAATAGCTGGACAGGCGGAGCTGGGTATCCAGCTGGCCGGCCAGGTCGGCGTATACCCCCATCAACGCCCGCCGGCGTCGAGGTGGTCCCAGTGCAGCAGGGCGTTGAAGACGAAGAAGTACGACCCGTGGGTCTCGCCCCGCCACATCGGGTTCATGCTGAACATCACCACATGCCCCTCGCCCAGCGTTGCATCCACCACCGCCGGTGAGCCCGCCAGCTCCTCGCCGTTGGCCAGGCCGCCGGCGATGAGCAGGTCGTCTACGTCGGAGGCGAAGCGCACGATCGTCCGGGCGCGGCCAATGCCGCCCCCCCGGGCGCCCATCCGGATCTCACCGGCGGCGGCGCGATCCCGCACTTCGAGCTGGGTGCGCCGCCATTCCTCGATCGTCTGCTGCCCCATGGTGCGCGCACGGCCCTGGGCGATGTCGGGATCGTCGATCCCGCCCCGGCCCGAGGGACGACCGCCGCCCCCCTGCCCCTGGAACCGCGCCCCGCCGCCGAAGCCGCCGCTGAAAACGGGGCTGCTGGAGAAGTAGACGCCGAGCTCGTCGCCGTAGCCGTAGCCGATCGGGCTGTTCCGGTCGGTGACCGAGGCCCGGTAGACACTGCCGCGCGCCCACAGGTTCGGGGTATCCACGATCGAGATCCCGCCGGCCAGCCCGAAGTGGATCGGCAGGGCGGAACTGCTGGTCAGGGTGATGAACACTCCTCCGCTCTCC
>CAYSYY010000404.1:0-1414 GCA_964435265.1 uncultured Gemmatimonadota bacterium | reverse complement strand
GGATCACGCCCTCGAGCCCCATCCCTCCCCGGATGTCATCGGTCTCGTCCTCCATGCCGATGTTGGGCGTGAGCTCGGTGCGCTTCCACGGGACCGGATCGCCGGTCATCGCAACGCCGTCGATGATGCTCATGGCGTCGGAAGAGGAGGGACCGAAGATGATCGCGTCCCAGCGCGAGCGCAGGTCGGCGATGTCGCGGATCTCGTGGATCGAGATGTAGTCATACGGGATCCCGCGGGAATCGAGCGCGATCCGCACCCATCCCTCGGTCTGGGTGCTCTGCCAGGTGTGCATCAGCGCCACCCGCGGCCGGGTCAGCGGATGGATCGCCACCTCGGGCACCTCGTTCACTCCCCAGGCGGTGAAACCGTACTCCACCCCGGCGGCGCGCAGCCGGTCCTCGAGGTCGGCCGGATTGCCGTCCACCCGGGCGATGAAGGTGCCGGGATTGAAGGTCTGCTCTTCGACGGTGAACGACGCCTCGGCCGCCTCGAAGGCGATCCCCTCGACGGCGAAGAAGAAGGTCGCCAGGCGGTTATCGGCGTTGTGGTTGATGCAGTAGGCGGTCGGCCGCCCCCGCCCCAGCCGGCGCACCCCGCCGGCCACGGTGACCTCACCCTCGACCATCCGCATCGGTACTTCGAGCACGGCGAGGTCCTCGACCCGCTCCGTTTCGGCGTTGAAGAGGGGTCCCAGCTGCCAGCCGACGTCGTCGTAGGGGCGCGGATCGTTGATGTTGAAGTACTGGGAGTCTAGCATCATGTCGGCCATCCGGCTGTACGGCTGGTCCATCCTGATGATATAGGAGCCCTGCGGGTACTCCCGGTCCCCGAGGGTGAAGGCGCGGGTGGCCCGGTGGATCTCGACCCCCTGGGTGACGAAGAGGTTCAGCAGGTCGGCCTGCTGACCCGGGCGCGGATCGTCGGCCGGGAAAACCCAGGCCGCCGGTCCCTCATTGCCGGCCTTGGCCACCGACCGACTGCTCTTGAGGTAGAAGTTCATCAGGAACTTGTTCTTGTTGACGGCCACATGATGCAGCGCCGTGAGGATCCCGCTCTCCATCAGGTTGGTATTGTTGCGCAGGGAGAAGAGAACCCGATCCAGCGGCGGATTCGGCCGGAACCAGTCGCGGTTCGGTGAAGCGGAGACAATACCGGTGCGCGCGTTACGGGCCGACTGGGTCTCGTAGAACCGGCCGATGGCGTTGTGCCCGTTGGCGGCATAGAACATGTAATTGGGGGTCCATCCGTCGTAGAAGCCGTGGGTCCAGACTCCCGGCACTCCGAGGCGGGTCATGGTGCTCACCTCGTTGTAGGCCAGCTCGTGCCACTCGTCGATCGTGATCGGATCGAGCCAGGCGTTGTAGGGGCCGGTTCCGGTGGAGATATAGAGGTAGGAGACCGACTCGTGCAG
>CAYSYY010000403.1:0-3958 GCA_964435265.1 uncultured Gemmatimonadota bacterium | reverse complement strand
TGGTCGATTTCGCCGTCCCGCATCTCACCCCGCTCTACGATCCGTACTCCCACCTGGTCTACGCCGCCCTGGCCAGCGACGTGCGCGACACCATCGTGAACGGCCGGGTACTGGTGCGGGACCGGCAGCTGGCGGGCGCCGATCTCGAGTCGATCCTGGCCGAAGCGCGTGCCTGCGGCGCGGCGGTGCGGGCCGGTTCGGGCGCCCGATGAAGGTCCACGGCGAGCCCCGGCGTACGATCTGGCTCGAAGGCGAGGCCGTGCGGGTCATCGATCAGCGCGCCCTGCCCTTCGCCGTCGAAACCGAGGAACTCACGAGCGTCGAGCAGATGGCCCGGGCGATCCGGGAAATGCACGTGCGCGGCGCCGGGCTGATCGGAGCGGCCGCCGGCTACGGTCTCTACCTGGCCGCCCGGACCGCCGCACCGGGTGAGGTGACGGCGGCTCTGGAGCGGGCCGCGGAGCTGCTCCGCGCCACCCGGCCCACCGCCCGGAACCTCGCCTGGGCGCTGGAGCGACAGCTCGCCACTGCGGCCGCCGCCGGCGGCGGCCCCGCGGACGGCGCCTCCGTGGAGGATACCGAAAGGATCGTGGCGGCCCTGCGGGCGGGCGCGGAGCGGATCGCCGAAGAGGATATGGCGGCCTGCCGGGCGATCGGGGAGCACGGGGCCCCCCTGCTCGAAGCGATCGCCGCCCGCAAGGAGGGCGGCCGGGTCGAGATCCTCACCCACTGCAACGCCGGCTGGCTGGCCTTCGTGGATGTGGGCAGTGCCACCGCCCCGATCTATGAAGCCCGCGACCGGGGAGTGGACCTTCACGTCTGGATCGACGAAACCAGGCCGTGGAACCAGGGGAGCCGGCTGACCGCCTGGGAACTCGGCCAGGAAGGGATCGCCCACACCGTCATCGTCGACTCGGCCGGCGGATACCTGATGCAGCAGGGCCGGGTGGATATCGTCCTGGTGGGGGCGGACCGGGTGACTCCCGACGGCTGGGTCGCGAACAAGATCGGCACCTACCTGAAGGCGGTCGCGGCAGCCGACTCGGGCGTACCCTTCTACGCCGCTTTCCCTGCCGTCACCGTCGATCCCGCGGCCCGGGGTCCAGAAGACATCGTCATCGAGGAGCGCGATCCCGACGAAGTGCTCACCGCCCGGGGACTGGCCGGGGAACGCCTCGAGACCGTGCGCCTGGCTCCCCCCGGCACTCCGGCGGCCAACCCCTCCTTCGATCTCACCCCGCCCCGTCTCATCACCGGGTACATCACCGAACGGGGGATCGCCACTCCCTCTCCCGGTGCCCCGGCACAGTTCGTACCCTGAACGGCCGGCGGTCGGGAGGCGGCGCCGCTCGATGGCCACAGTCGCCGCGTGATCGGGTATCAGGCCGTGAGCAGCTCCTGGGTCCGCAGGAGCAGTTCCTCGACCCGGTCGGTCGTTTCGATCTGCCGCTGGAGCAGGTCGTCGTGCGCGAGCGGTGTCTCAGCGATGCCGTTTGCGAAATTGTCCACGGCGCAGATCGAGGCATAGGGGAGATCGAGTTCGGCGGCACAGTCGGCCTCGGTAGCCATCGTCATGCCGACGATATCGGCGAAGGCGGCCAGGAAGCGGGTCTCGGCGGGAGTCTCGTAGCGGGGTCCCAGGGTCTGGGCGTAAACCGCCTCGGAGAGCAGATCGATCCCGAGCTGCCGACCCGCTTCGATGATCTGCGCCCGCAGGTCCGGATCGAGCCCCGGAGTGACGTGCCGGACATCGTCCTCGCAGTAGGTCTCGATCCGCCACGGCGAGAGGTAATCGTGGGGCACCACGATCCGGCCCGGGGCGATGGCCCGATGCAGGCTCCCCGTGGAGTTGGCGGCGATGATCCAACGGGCGCCGAGACCGGCCAGAGCCCGCAGATTGGCCCGGTGGTTGATCCGGTGAGGCGGGGTGGCGAAGTCGGGGGCGTGGCGCAGGAGCACGATCCGGTGCCGGCCGGTGTGAACGGGTACGTTCCCGTCCCGCGTCTCAACCGTGAGTTCCTGGAGACCGTCGAGCAGACGGGTGGTGCGGAAAGCCGAGCCGATGATGATTCCTGTCATCCGATCACCCCTGTCCTCTGCTGGAGCCGCAGGCCGCGAACAGTGTACACTCCGCTTCACCGCCCGGTACCCCGTGCCGTACCTGTGGTGAGATATCGAGAGCGCAGCGGCGCTCGGGTACCGGCGTCGGTGCGCACGGGTGTACTTGATCACGGTCCGGGCGGGAGTGTCAAGAGGGATGGAGCGACGGCGGCCGGGAACCGGCGGATCGAGGAGCGCGCCATGCAACCGAGGCAGGAGAGCACGAGGATGACATCGACCCCGCCCCGCCGGCCGGCCCGGACCATTCTGGCCCTGCTGCTCCTGCTCGGGCCGCTCCCCGCCCGCGGGCAGGGAGTGGTGGATCCGGCCCGGACCTACTGGGGCGACCTCGACGCCTTCTTCGGGCGGCAGAGCGAAGTCGCCCTGGCCCTGGTCGAGAGGACGCTCCTGCGCTTCCCGCCGCGACTGCCCGAACCGGAGATGCGCCCGCTGGCGCTGCTGCTCCTCGACGGCGTGCTGCATGACGAAGCCGCTCCCGCCCGGCCGGCGGTCCGTGATTTCTACCACGCCTTCCTCGAGGCTGCGGCCGACGAGATGGCTTCGACCCGCCCGGGGCGCGGAGCGATCATCTGGAAGCTCTACAACCACGGTTTCGTGGTGCGCACCCGCAGTGTGACGGTGGCCTTCGATCTGGTCGACGGCTCCAGCGCCGGGGCCGAAGGCTTCGCCCTGCCCGGTGAGATCCTGGAACAGATCGCGGGGCAGTGCGACGTCCTCTTCATCAGCCACCTCCACGCCGATCATGCCGATCCGGCGGTCGCCCGCCTCTTTCTCGAACGGGGGCGGCCGGTGGTGGGGCCGATCGGTGTGTTCGCCGACAGCCTGCTCGACGCCCGCCTGATCCATCCCGAGCGGGAAACGCACCGTCGGCAGCCCCTGAGCGTGCGCGGCGGCGCCGTCGATCTCGAGATCGTGGTCTATCCGGGCTACCAGGATGACATCCCCAATAACGTGACGGCCGTCGTAACCCCCGACGGGGTGACGGTACTGCACACCGGTGATGAGTCCCGGGTCGAGGACTTCGTCTGGATCGACGAGATCGCCGCCCATCTCGACGTGGACGTGCTGCTGCCCAACTGCTGGGCCCCCGAACTGCCGCGGCTGGTCCAGGGAGTGAAGCCGGCGCTCGTGATAACCGGGCACGAGAACGAGCTGGGCCACTCGGTGGACCACCGCGAACCCTTCTGGCTCACCCGCGACCGCCTGCACGGGAGCGGGTACCCGCTGGTGCTGATGAGCTGGGGGGAATCCTGTTTCTACACCCCCGACCCTGTGCCTGCCCCCGATCCCATTCCTGCCCCCGATCCTGAACCCGGCCGCTGAAAGCGGGGAGGTGTGCGATGTCCGAGCTGATCCGTTTCGGCGTTTCGATCGAGGAAGAGTTGCTGCATTCCTTCGACCGCTTCATCGCCGAGCGCAGCTATACCAACCGTTCCGAAGCGATCCGCGATCTCATCCGTAAAACGCTGGCCGACCGCGACTGGGATGAGGGGGGTGAAGCGGCCGGGGGGATCGTCCTGGTCTTCGATCACCACCGCCGCGAGCTTTCGGAACGGCTGACCGATATCCAGCACCATGCCCTCGACATCGTCGTATCCAGCCTGCACGTGCATCTGAGCCCCGAACACTGCCTGGAGGTGATCGTGGTGCGCGGACCGGTCGAGCGGATCAGGCGGCTGGCCGACGAGTTGGGGAGCCAGAAGGGGGTCTACCACTGCGCCGTGGCCCGGGTGGCCGCCGGCGACTCCCCGCCCGCAGCCACCGGATCCGGGCCCGGACACGCCCATCCGCCCGGAGGATTTCGAACCGCTTACCCGGGATTTGATTCACCGTGGCT
>CAYSYY010000402.1:0-3963 GCA_964435265.1 uncultured Gemmatimonadota bacterium | reverse complement strand
CCCGTTCGGCGGCCGAGGCGGCCGGGGTGGCGGGACCGGGTGACGGGCCGGGCGGCGGTAGTGCCGGAGGGCGGCCATGACCATGCGCCGCGGCACCTACCGGGGGCTGATCATCGCCACCCTTTCGGTCTTCGCCGTGGCGGTGCTGCTGGCGGCTCTGCGCCGGCCGGCCGGGCAGCGTGATGCGGGGGGGGGATACAACCTGGGGTGGTCGAACGGCGTGGGCGTCGTAGACATCGAGGGCTTCATCGGCGGGAGCGAGACGACGATCCGGCTGATCGAAGAGTACGCCGAACGCGACAACATCCAGGCGATCCTGTTGGAGATCAACAGCCCCGGCGGCGTCACCGTCTCCAGCGACGAGATCTACCGCGCCCTGGTCAGGGTGAAGGAAGCGGGGAAACCGATCGTCGCCTACCTTGGCAGCGTGGCCGCCAGCGGCGCCTACTACATCGCCTGCGCCGCCGATACCATCATCGCTCACCCCGCCTCGACCACCGGCAGCATCGGGGTGATCATCGAATACCCGGTCGCGGCCGAGCTCTTCGACAAGATCGGCCTGCGCTGGGAAACGGTCACGACGGGGCCGTACAAGAGCATGGGGAGTCCCTTCGAGGAACCCGACGAACGTCATCGGATCTGGTTCCAGGAAGTGGTGAACGACTCCTATGAACAGTTCCTCGAGGTCGTACGCACCAACCGCAGGCTCGAGGAGGAGACCCTGCGGCACTACGCCGACGGCCGCGTCTTCACCGGGCGGCAGGCGGTGGAGTGGGGGTTTGCCGACCGCACGGGGGATCGCTACGAGGCGAAGGTATGTGTGGGACGCATGGCCGGCCTCGGGCCCGATCCCCGGTTGCTGCGCCCCTACCGGTCCCGGCACGTCACCCTCTGGGACGTGCTTCTGGGCCAGGGGATCGAGGAACTGGCGAAGGAACTGGGGATCGGACCCCTGCACGGTCCCCGGGTTCTCTGGTTGATGCGCTGACCACGGCGGTATCCGCCGAGTCGCGGGGTGGCTGGCGTGTGGGGTGGGGCGGGATATAGAGAGCACGATCCTCCGGCAGGTGAGGAAAAGGAGTCCGACGGCATGACCAAAGCAGACATTGTCGAGCACATCGCTCAGCATACCGGTCTCACCAAGACCGACACGTCACTGGTAGTGGAGGGAGTGATCGAGACCCTGAAGAACGCCCTCATCGACGGCGACACGGTCGAGATCCGGGGTTTCGGCACCTTCAAGGTTCGGCGACGGGCCGCCCGCAGAGCCCGCAATCCCCGGACCGGTGAGCCGGTTGACATCCCTGAGAAATACGTGCCGACCTTTAAACCTTCCCGCGACCTCAAGGACATCGTTGCCGAGCGGAACCAGCCAGGATTCTGAGTTCAGGCCCGGCGGTCCGGACTCATTATTGGGCTTTCGCCGAACGGTAAGGGGTCCTACTTTAGTTGGTCCTGATATCAATCGATGGGTACTGTGACGGGGAAGGATCACGTTCCGATGCCGTGTGGGAAGAAACGTAAAAAGAAGAAGATCGCGAAGCACAAGCGCAAGAAGCGCATGCGGGCCGATCGTCACAAGAAGAAGAAACGCTAGCCGGTCGGGAGCGGTATGAGCCGGGATTTTCTTCGTAAAGTCTGGACTCTCATCGACGCCGATACCGAGGTCGCGTCCGCGGCAGGCAGGAAAGCCGCGGCGGGGGGGAAGACCGCGACCGAGCTGTCTCTCCTCGACGTGGGGTACATGTACGGGGCCGCTGTCGATCTGGTCGAGGGCCAAGCCATCGGCCACGCCCAGCGGGTCGCCTACATCGCCCAGGAACTGGCGGTGGGGCTGGAGCTGGAAGCCGAGGAGATAAGCGACCTGACCCTCGCCGCGCTCTTCCACGATCTCGGCTTCTTCTTCATCACCCACGAATTGAGCGAACTCACCGGTTCGCCCGAATCGGAACTGATCGTGAACCACCCCCTCGACGATGTCGAGGAACTCGCCTCGCAGATTCGCAAAGGCAGCATAGAACGTTTCTCCGAACTCCTGATCCAGCACGCCGTCAAGGGCTCTGAGCGCGTGGAGTCGCTGCCGCTGCCCGACACGGTCGCTCGTCTGGTGAGCGGTCACCACGAGCAGTTCGACGGGCACGGGTACCCGCTCGGACTGCGGGGAGATGATATCCCGCTGACCATGCGGATCCTGGTGGCCGCCGACTGCCTCGAGACGGCCATAGCCCGGGCCGGCGAGCGGGGTCACAGCCCCGAGTTCGTCCGGGCGGAATCGCTCAAGTTCGCCAACAAGAAGATCGATCCCAACCTGGCCCGCGGCCTCGTCGAAATGACCCAGAACGTGCGCTTCTGGGGGGTTTTCACCGGCGGGGGGCTGGGCAAGCAGCTCACCGGGCGGATCCCGCCCGAACGGCTGGCGCTCAGCTACGAGGATCTGGCGGTCTTCTTCCGGGTGCTGGTGGATCTGATCGATGCCAAGTCCCCGTACCGCAGCAACCATTCCATGAATGTCGCCCGCACCTCCTACCAGATGTCGCTCGAGCTGGGGCTTCCCGAAGATCTGGCGGCGTCTCTCGGCATGGCCGGGCTGATGCACGATCTGGGCAAGGCGGGGGTGAGCAATCAGATCCTCGACAAGCCCAAGTGGCTCACCGGTCCCGAATACGAACAGGCCAAGAAGCACATCGCCTACACCGAGAAGATCCTCAGTTACGGCGGCGGATTCTTCGACGAGATCAGCGGCTGGATCGACCATCACCACGAGCGCCTCGACGGCTCCGGCTACCCCAACCGCCTCAAGGGTGACCAGCTCGGCCGTGAAGTACGGATCCTGTCCACCGCCGATGTCTACGACGCCCTCATCTCCGACCGCCCCTACCGCAAGGGCCTCGAGCCGGTTGCCGCGGTCCGCTTCATGGAGGGCAAGGTGAACCGCTATTTCGATCCCGAGATCCTCGGCGGTCTGAGCGCAGTGGTCGGCAAAGCGGCGGGCTGATCGGCTCCTCCTCCTCCTCTCTTCCTCCTCCTCACTCTTTTCTTCCTTCGCTTTTAACGGAAATGTTTCTTTCCTCTATCTCCGTATCATCTGCTATCTGCTCATCATCTGCGTCCTGATACGGGGACAGTGGCAGACCGGGAGCACACCCCTGGCCGCCTGTCAGGAGCCGGATGGCTGGCAGAGGCGAAGACCATCCAGATGCAGCTAGGTGCAGGGAAGTAAAAATATCTTTGACAAGATGAAGAAAGTGGTGTAAGTGTGTGTCCTTTGCGACTTTGACTGTTTCTTGTCCAAATGGGAGGATCAAGAACGGTCAGGTCAGGAGGATGGTCGCCGTGGAGGTCGAGCGCAGGGTTTACTTCGTCAGCGAAGTGGCTGAGATACTCGGGGTTTCGCGCCAGACGGTGCTGAAATATGTCAAGGATGGAGTTGTACCTGGCCTGCGGGTCGGGGGACGTTATCTTATCATGAAAGACGAATTCGAGGAGTTCCTCCGCTCCGGCGGCCGGCTCGCCCAGGTCGAAGAGCCCGAAGCAGAGGAAGTCCCGGAGGTCTCGCCCCGGTAGCTCAGTTGGATAGAGCGCATGCCTCCGGAGCATGAGGTCGTGAGTTCGAATCTCGCCCGGGGTACCAAATAATTCGTTGCAATATAAAGAGATAGGGGGTCATGCCTTGACCCCCTTTTTCTATGTTGGGGGAATCTGTGCCAGATATGTGCCAAATCCGGTACCGAACTGCACCCGCTCGGCCTCCTGGGAGAGATGCGACCGGGTGAGGTGCCGTTTCCCGACCGGCACAGGTGGCTGGTAAAGGTCGCGTTGAATATCAACCGGCTGGTCGGGGAGCTGAATATGGCGAGGGCCGGAGCGGAAGCTGCAGCCGACAGCAGAGCGGTCCGCCGCTCTGGAACGGAGGTGTCATGGCTACCAAAGCTGATGCTCTGAGTGCGTTCGACCGCGTGAGGG
>CAYSYY010000401.1:2031-3963 GCA_964435265.1 uncultured Gemmatimonadota bacterium | reverse complement strand
CTGCAGCACCTCGACTATCCCGCTCAGGTCCGGATCAAGGGCGAACACGTGGCCGAATCACTGGCCCGGATCGGTGCCTTCATCGACCCGCCGGTCGAGCCGGCCCGCCCGAGCCCGCAGATCTGGGGCTACCGGAACAAGATGGAGTACTCCTTCGGGGAGGCGCGCTGGCTCGCGCCCGGGGAGCTGGCCGATCCCGGGAACGCACCGGAGCGCGACCTCACCCTCGGGCTGCATCCCCGCGGCCGGTGGAACCGCATCCTCCGGATCACCGAATGCCACCTCGCCCCACCCCTTTCGGCGGCGATCATGAGCCGGGTGCGCACGGCGGCCCGGGCTTCGGGGCGGCCGGCGTACTCGACGAAGACCCATACCGGCTTCTGGCGCTTCCTGGTCGTCCGCCGGGGTGTGCGGACTGATGAGTGGATGGTCGATCTGATCACCAACGCCGATCCGCGGGGAGAGAACGTCATCGAGGCTCTGGTACCCGGGCTCACGGCCGCCTTCCCCGAGATCACCACCATCACCCATACCGTCAATCGCGGCA
The DNA here is from genome assembly GCA_964435265.1 of uncultured Gemmatimonadota bacterium. Lineage (GTDB taxonomy): Bacteria > Blakebacterota > Blakebacteria > Blakebacterales > Blakebacteraceae > CAYSYY01. The sequence goes on along the minus strand of CAYSYY010000401.1, from coordinate 3,416 downwards.
AGGCGGCGGTCGCGACGGGGGAGCGGATGAGCGTTCTCCACGGCGCCGGATACATCGAAGAGGAGGTGGGCGGCCTGCGCTTCCGCCTCTCCCCCCGGTCCTTCTTCCAGACCAACACCGAAGCCGCCGAAGAGCTCTACGCTGTCGCCCTCGATCTGGCCCGGATCGGCCCCGACGACCTGGTCTGGGACCTCTATTCGGGAACGGGCACCATCGCCCTGCTCGCCGCCGCCCGGGCCGGCCGGGTGGTGGGGCTCGAGCTCGAACCGCAGGCGGTCGCCGACGCCCGGGCCAACGCCCGGCTCAACGCTCTGGCGAACGTGGAGTTCGTCGCCGGTGACGTAGTCGGATTGATCGGGAGCGGAGCGGTCGCCGGCGAACCCGGGGTGGTGATCGTGGATCCGCCGCGGGCCGGCCTGCACCCCGAGGTTAGAGCCGCCCTGATCGAACGGGCGGCGCCGCGTCTGGTCTACATCTCCTGCAATCCCGCCACCCTGGCGGCCGATCTGAAAGAACTGTGCGGGAACCGATACGAGCTGCGCAGGGTCGTACCGCTGGACATGTTCCCGCATACCCCGCATGTGGAGAGTGTCAGCCTGCTGACGGTGCGGTGACCGCACCTGCTTCGATCGCCGCGGGATGTCATGATGAAAGGTCACTCGATGGCAACAGTCCCTCACCTGCCGGTCCGGTTCCCTGCCGGTGCGTCCCGACGCGACCGGTACCGCCTCGGATTCCTCGTTCTCGGTACGTTCGCGATCATTGCCTGCGGCGGTCCGGCCGCCGAGTGGGAGGGAACGGTCGAACTGCGGGACGGCGTGCCGCATCTGCTCAATCCCGCCGAACCGCTCTGGGGAAGCGGGTACCAGCCGCTGGTGCAGCGGGAGGTTCTGGGCGCACCGGGGGGTCCTACGGAAGCCTTCATGAGCGAGCCGGTGGCGGTGGCGTGTTCCGCTGACGGTATCCGCTATGTCCTCGATGCCCGCGACCGGCGGATCCTGCGCTTCGCACCCGACGGCGCCTGCCTGGGTTCTTTCGGGCGCAGTGGCGAGGGCCCCGGAGAGTTCCAAAATCCCCAGAGTCTGACCTTCCTGCCCGACGGCAGCCTGCTGGTCGCCGATTTCGGTTCCTTCCGGCTCTCCTGGTTCACTCCCGGAGGCGAGTTCGTCGATTCGGTGACCCTGCAGTTTGCACCGGGACAGGTCGTGGCGACCGGTTCCGGTGAACTCTACGTGCACGGTCAGATACGCGGCCCGATCGTCGCCTTCCGGGTCGGAGTCCAGGGCGCGGAATCCGGCCTCTTCGACAGGCTCGATGCACGGGGGGAGAAGATCGGGAGCTTCGGCCTGGTTGAGGAATATGAGGGCGTCATGCTGGGGCAGTGG